>NZ_JBDGJH010000021.1:122542-136315 GCF_057656995.1 Mycobacterium sp. Soil_C_30
ACGCTCCGCGCCGCGGCCTTCTCCTCGGTATCCATGGTCGGATCCCGGCCGAGGACGCTCCGCGCCGCGGCCTTCTCCTCCGTCCGGCACATCCTCCGTGCCCACCAGGTCGACATCACCCACACCCGCCACGCGCGCCGAGACCACGGCACGTTCGGCGGCCAAGGTGAGAGCCAGCACCCGTGGCCGCTGAGGCAGCGGCCCGTCCAATTCCTCGTCGTGGAACAACGAGTCGAAATCGTTTGCGCCCGAGCCGGTTCCGGCGCCCATACCGTCACGCAGCGCGACCACTGCGTCCGCGAGACCACTGGCAGCAGCGGTCTGATGCGCCACCCGCAGCAGCACCATCGACAGATGTCGCGCCAGTGCCAGGGTGGCGGCGTTGTCCCCGGCCAGCACCACCGCGCGTCCGGCCATCCGCTGTGCCAGAGACTTTGCGGCGTTGGTGAACACCTCACGCCCGGCGCTGTTGCGCAGCGCCTCGGCGTCGAGTTCGTCGGCGAGGGCGGGCAGATCGATGTGCAACGCCGCGGCTCCCGTCTCGGCTGCCTGCAGCGTGGCCAAACCCACCGCCAGGTACCGGCACAGCCCGAATTCGTCGCGCACCCACAGCCGCGGCTCCAGAACCGCGACCCGGCCGGCGGTCGCGTCGCGCAACGGACCTTCATACGGTGCCGCGACCACCACGCGTGCACCTCGACGCACTCCGGTGGCCGCCGCCGATACCAGCGTCGGGTCGGCCGGATCGTCACCGGCCACCACCAGGACATCCAGCGGCCCGATCCAGGGCGGAACCTCTGAGGCAATGACAATCGGTTCGGCCGCCGACCCACCGAGCACCGCGGCCAGCATGGCGCCGGCGGATTCGGCGGCGCCCCGGCCGGCCACCCAGATCAGCGAGCGCGGGCGTTCGCCGGTGCGCACGCTGTCCAGAGCGCCTTCGTCCACTGCCGCGGCGGTGGCCCGAACCTGCGCACCGGACATCGATGCGCCGTGCAACAGGCCCTGTCGATCTGCGCCGATCAAGCCGTCGCTGTCGTCGAGATCGATGGTGGCCCGGGTGGCACTCATGGCTCCGCCTGGGCCGCTTCGATCTCGGCGGCCACCGTGGCGACGACGCCGTTGACCTCGTCGGTGGTGCGGGCCTCGACGTTGAGTCGCAGCAGCGGTTCGGTGTTGGACGTCCGCAGGTTGAACCACTTGCCGTCGCCCAAGTCCACCGTCACACCGTCGAGGTGGTCGATGGAGTGAATGCCGGTGCCGAACGACTTCAGCACCGCTTCCACACACGCCGCGGCATCCTTGACGGTGAAGTTGATCTCGCCCGAGGCCTCGTAGCGCTGATAGTCGGCCGCCAGCTCCGACAGCGGGCGGTCCTGCCCACCGAGCTCGGCCAGTACATAGAGCGCCGCAAGCATTCCCGAGTCGGCGCCCCAGAAGTCACGGAAGTAATAGTGGGCCGAATGCTCGCCACCGAAAATGGCGCCGGTCTCGGCCATCAGTCCCTTGATGTAGGAGTGCCCGACCCGCGACCGCACCGGCGTGCCGCCGCGTTCGATCACCAGCTCGGGCACCGCACGGGACGTGATCAGGTTGTGGATCACCGTGGCGCCGATCTCGCGGGTCAGCTCACGCGCGGCCACCAGCGCGGTGACCGCGGACGGAGACACCGCCTCGCCGCGTTCGTCGACGACGAAACAGCGATCGGCGTCGCCGTCGAACGCGAGTCCGATGTCGGCGCCGGTTTCCAGGACGAAGCGCTGCAGATCGACCAGGTTGGCCGGGTCCAGCGGATTGGCTTCATGGTTGGGGAAAGAGCCGTCGAGCTCGAAATACAGCGGCAGCACCGTCAACGAGCTGATCTGGCCCAACACCTCGGGTGCGGTGTGGCCGGCCATACCGTTACCGGCGTCGACAGCCACCCGCAGCGGCCGCAGCTCGGTGACGTTGACCAGCCCGCGCAGGAACGCGCCGTACTCGGCCAGGACATCTTTCTCGGAGACCGAACCGTGCGGACCGTCGAAGGCGGGGACACCGTCGACCACCTCCGCGCTGATGGTTGCCAGACCCGTGTCGCGACCGACCGGTTTGGCGCCCGCGCGGCACAGTTTGATCCCGTTGTAGGCGGCCGGGTTGTGGCTGGCGGTGAACATGGCGCCGGGACAGTCGAGCAAACCTGACGCGAAGTACAACTGGTCGGTCGACGCCAGGCCGATACGAACGACATCGAGCCCTTGGGCGGTGACGCCGGACGCGAATGCCGCGGCCAGCGCGGGCGAACTCTCCCGCATGTCGTATCCGATGACCACCTGAGTGCTGTCGCCGCGGACCAGCCGGGCGAACGCCGCGCCCACCTCGGAGACGAACTGCTCGTCGATCTCCTCGCCGACGAGGCCACGAACGTCGTAAGCCTTGATCACACGGGCAACCGCGTCAGCGGATCGAGACATTGCGGGACTCCTGACTACGGCTGGGGGCGGGGTTCGGCTGCCTCTACCAGCCTAGCCGTTCCCACCGTCAGAATTGCCGGGCAACTACACACAAAACTTCGCTACCGGGCGCTTTACAGAGTGCGGGGTGCTACTCGGAGGGATCCGGCAAAACCCGCAGATGCCCCCGCCGGCGACCGGTGCCGGTAGGGCGCTGGGCGGCCGAGGCGAACACACCCGCTGCAGGGGCGGCGCTGGAGACGGGATGGGGATCAGAGAATCCGTGCACCGGGGCGCCCGCGGCAACACCGTCGCGGCCCTCCCGGACTGCGTCGGCGAGTGCGACGAGATCGTCCTCGTCGGGGTGCGACGGCAACGGTCCGGCGTGGCGGACCAGCTCCCAGCCGCGTGGCGCGGTGATGCGGCCCGCGTGGGTCACGCACAGATCCCACGAATGCGGCTCACGGACGGTGGCGAGCGGCCCGACTACGGCCGTCGAGTCCGAGTACACGAAGGTCAGCGTCGCCACGGCATAGTGAGGGCACCCAGGCCTGCAGCAGCGACGGGGAACATTCACGCGAGTGAGGCTATCGCGCTGTCGTGCCCGCGACACGGCGGACACGCGCAGCCGGACCCGGCACAACTGAACCGTTATCTGTTGATGCCGGACCGTTACGATCGGCGGGTGGCTCAATCGGGCAGCTCTCGGCATCGACCGTCGGGGAGAAAATGGGGCACCCGGCACGGCCGGGAGATCCGTGGTCCGCTGCTGCCCCGCGACGTGCCGGGGTGGCGCAGCCGGGCCGAACGGTTCGACATGGCGGTGCTCGAGGCCTATGAACCGATCGAGCGCCGGTTTTCCGATCGGGTGTCGGCCCTCGACGTCGCGGTCGACGAGATTCCGCGGATCGCCCCGCGAGATCCGGAGAACGTGCAGTTCCCACCCGAGGTGATCGCCGACGGGGCGATCGCGCTGGCCAGGCTCATCCCAGCCGGGGTGGACGTCCGGGGCAACAACACCCGGGCACGAATCGTGTTGTTCCGCAAGCCAATTGAGCGGCGGGCCAAAGACACGACAGAGTTGACGGAGTTACTTCACGACATTCTGGTGGCTCAGGTGGCCACCTATCTGGGTGTCGAACCGACGGTCATCGATCCGACACTCGACGACGAGTGAGGCTCGCCCTCGGCTAGATGATGCCGCGCTTGATGCGACGGCGCTCACGCTCGGACAGTCCACCCCAGATGCCGAAGCGCTCGTCGTTGGCGAGTGCGTATTCGAGGCAGGCGTCCTTCACCTCGCAGCCGAGGCAGATGCGCTTGGCCTCACGAGTGGAGCCACCCTTCTCCGGGAAGAACGCCTCAGGGTCGGTTTGCGCGCAGAGCGCGCGCTCCTGCCACTGGTCGTCGGCGGGCTCGGGTTCGGGCTCGAAGCGCTCGGGCACGAGGCTCAAGTGCGGACGTCCCCCCATCTCGATTCCCCCCTCGGTTGCCGGTTCCATGTTGGTGTGCGGGATGCTGCCCATAGCTCCGATCAGGTGCTGATAGGACATGTTCCGCCTCCTCACATTTTTGATAGTCGATCCATCGATGTCGCCCACTATTGATCTGTGGCCATCCCTATTCGAACAGGTGATCGAATCTCGGTCTGCGACACCGGAACCGGCCGGCCAACCGGGAAATGACACTGATGTGATTAGACACGGGTTAGCTGGTGAGGTCAAGCCGTGGAACGGAAATTCATACCATTTGAGACCGACATTTCCGCGAGTCGGTACGCGGGCGTGTCGCAGACGTGACCGTGCTGATATCTCGACCGGCAACAACGCCTACTCTCGTTCGATGTGAAGGTCACCGTTTTGGTCGGCGGCGTCGGCGGCGCGAGATTCCTGCTGGGCGTTCAACAGTTGCTGGGATTAGGGCAATTCGCCTCTGACCCTGAGGGTCAAGCTGAGGTCCAGCATGAGCTGACCGCAGTGGTCAACATCGGCGACGACGCCTGGATGCACGGGGTACGGATCTGCCCCGATCTCGACACGTGTATGTACACCCTCGGCGGCGGAATCGATCCCGAACGCGGGTGGGGCCACCGCAACGAAACCTGGCATGCCAAGGAGGAACTCGCCGCCTACGGCGTGCAACCGGACTGGTTCGGTCTGGGCGACCGCGACCTGGCCACCCATCTGGTACGTAGCCAGATGCTGCGCGCCGGGTACCCGCTCTCGCAGGTGACCGAAGCCCTGTGCAAACGCTGGAGCCCCGGCGCACGCCTGCTACCGGCCAGTGATGACCGCAGCGAGACCCACGTGGTGATCACCGATCCCGAGACCGGCGATCGTAAGGCAATTCACTTCCAGGAGTGGTGGGTGCGCTACCGCGCAAAGGTGCCCACCCACAGTTTCGCGTACGTAGGCGCCGAAAAGGCAACGCTGGGACCTGAAGTCGCCGACGCGATCGCCGAAGCCGACATCGTCTTCCTCGCCCCCTCCAATCCCGTGGTGAGCATCGGCCCCATCCTGGCCATCCCCGGCGTCCGCGGGGCGCTGCGGTCCACCACCGCGCCCGTGGTCGGCTACTCACCCATCATCGGCGGCAAGCCGTTGCGCGGCATGGCCGACGAATGCCTGACCGTCATCGGAGTGGAATCGACGTCCGAGGCGGTGGGCCGGTACCACGGTGCCCGCACCGCCACCGGCATCCTCGACGGCTGGCTCGTCTCCGAGCAGGACCACGCCGAGATCGACGGTGTGGCAGTGCGGTCGGTCCCGCTACTGATGACCGATCCGAAAGCCACCGCTGAGATGGTGCGTGCCGGCATGGATTTGATGGGCGTGAGTCTGCGATGAGCGGTCCCGAGCACGGTGCCGCGGCGGCCGTCGAAATTCTGCCGGTCCCAGGTCTTCCCGAATTCCGCCCCGGAGACGATCTGGTGGGCGCCCTGGCCGAGGCTGCGCCGTGGTTGCGCGACGGCGACGTGATGGTGGTCACCAGTAAGGTGCTCTCCAAGACCGAAGGCCGCATCGTGGCCGCGCCCGCCGATCCTGAAGAGCGAGATGCGCTGCGCCGCAAGCTGATCGACGCTGAGGCGGTTAGAGTGCTGGCTCGCAAGGGACGCACTCTTATCACCGAGAACGCACTCGGGCTCATCCAGGCCGCCGCCGGAGTGGATGGATCCAACATCGGCAGCACCGAACTGGCGTTGCTCCCCGTTGATCCCGACGGCAGCGCCGCCGCCCTGCGCGCAGGGTTGGCGCAACGCCTCGGAGTGGACGTCGCCGTCGTGATCACCGACACGATGGGCCGCGCCTGGCGTAACGGTCAGATCGACCAGGCCATCGGCGCGGCCGGGCTGCCGGTGTTGCACGGCTACGCGGGCGCGGTCGACAAACACGGCAACGAGCTGGTGGTGACCGAGGTTGCTGTGGCCGACGAGATCGCCGCCGCGGCCGATCTGGTGAAAGGAAAACTGACCGGTATCCCGGTTGCCGTGGTGCGTGGGCTGCGCCTGCGTGACGACGGCTCCCGCGGACGGGATCTGCTGCGGCCCGGCGAAGACGATCTGTTCTGGCTCGGCACCGCCGAGTCGATCGAGCTGGGCCGCAAGCAGGCCCAACTGTTGCGTCGCTCGGTGCGCCGGTTCACCACCGAACCGGTGCCCGCCTCCCTCATCGAAGAAGCCGTCGCCGAAGCGCTCACCGCGCCCGCGCCGCATCACACCCGGCCGGTCCGGTTCGTCTGGCTCACCGCATCGCGGCGCACTCCCCTGCTGGAGGCCATGCGCCAGCAGTGGCGGGCCGATCTCGCCGCTGACGGAAAGCCGGCCGATGCGATCGAACGCCGCGTCGCACGCGGGCGAATTCTCTTCGACGCGCCCGAGGTGGTGATTCCGGTCATGGTTCTCGACGGCGCTCACGACTACCCCGACCGGGCGCGCACCGAGGCCGAGCGCACCATGTTCACCGTCGCCGCGGGCGCAGCCGTACAGGCGCTGCTCGTGGCGCTGGCTGTGCGCGGGGTCGGCAGTTGCTGGATCGGGTCGACGATCTTCGCCCCGCAGTTGGTGCGCGACGAGCTCGAGCTGCCCGCGGAGTGGAATCCCATGGGGGCCATCGCGATCGGCTACCCCCTCGACGACACCGGACCCCGCGACCCCGCCGACACCGCCGGACTGCTGGTCCGCCGGTGACGCTGCGCGATTCGGTGATCTCGACGCTGAGGCACTGGCAGGCACCGGATCCCGACCAGGACGCGCTGCGCGAGGCCGTACTCGGATTCGTGCTGGCACGCCCCGACTCGTGTGAGCGCGCCTGCGAACCCGGGCACATCACCGCCTCGGCGGCGGTGCTGAACGCCGCAGGAACCGAGGTGTTGCTGACGTTGCATCCACGGCTGGGCCGCTGGGTTCAGCTCGGCGGCCACTGCGAACCCGCAGACGCCGACATCGAGGCCGCGGCGTTGCGGGAAGCCACCGAGGAATCCGGTATCACCGGACTGGGCCTCGAGCGGCTGGCCGCGATCCATGTTCACCCGCTGACCTGCTCGCTGGGGGTGCCCACCCGTCACCTGGATCTGCAGTTCGTGGTGCGGGCACCGGCCGACGCCATGATCACGATCAGCGACGAGTCATTGGATCTGCGGTGGTGGCCCGTCGACGGTTTGCCGCCGGGCACCGACCACGCGGTACACGCTCTCGTCGCTGCGGCGTCTCAGAGGTCGCTGGAGTAGCGGATCCCGTGATCGGGCAGGACGACTCCGGGCCACACCCGGGCGCCGCGGAGTAGTTCGCAGCGCGCGCCGATGCTGGCGCCGTCGCCGATCACACCGTCACGGATCAGTGACCGCGGCCCGATGTGCGCACCGTGCCCCACGATCGAGCGTTCGATGACGCAGCCGGCCTCGACGCGCACGCCGTCGAAGATCACCGCGCCGTCGAGCCGGGCGCCCGCCCCGATCTCGGCGCCCCGGCCGATGACGGTGCCGCCGATCAGCACCGCGCCGGGCGCCACCGAGGCCCCGTCGTGTACCAGCGATTCACCGCGGTGGCCGTTGAGCGCGGGTGACGGTGCCAAGCCGCGCACCAGGTCGGCCGACCCGCGCACAAAGTCCTCCGGGGTGCCCATGTCGCGCCAGTAGGTGGCGTCGACGTAGCCGCACACCTTGACCCCGTCGGACAGCAGCTGCGGGAACACCTCACGTTCCACCGACACCTCGCGGCCGGTGGGGATGCGGTCGATGATGTCGCGATTGAAGACGTAGCAGCCCGCGTTGATCTGATCGGTGGGCGGATCCTGCGTCTTCTCCAGGAAGGCCTCGACGCGATGGTTCTCATCGGTGGGCACACAACCGAATGCGCGCGGGTCGCCGACGCGCACCAGGTGCAGCGTCACGTCCGCCTGGTTGGCGTGGTGGTGATTGAGCAGCGCTCCGAGGTCGGCGCCGGAGAGCACGTCACCGTTGAAGATGACCGCGCGGTCGTGCCGCAGCTTGGGCACCACATTGGCGATACCGCCACCGGTGCCCAGCGGCTCCTCCTCGAAGACATACTCGATCTGCAACCCGAGTTTGGACCCGTCGCCGAATTCGGCCTCGAACACCGACGCCTTGTACGACGTGCCGAGGATCACGTGCTCGATCCCGGCTGCGGCGATACGTGACAGCAGGTGCGTCAGGAACGGTAATCCCGCCGTCGGCAACATCGGTTTCGGCGCGGACAGGGTCAACGGTCGCAGCCGCGTGCCTTTGCCGCCCACCAGGACAACGGCGTCGACCTTGGACGGATCGACAACTTCCAGAGTGCCGCTCATGACCAAACCCTCTCCCCCAGGTGTCAACCGCGGTGCCGTCGTGCACCACGTACTACCAGGCCTGATCGTACGGCCAAAGCCGCTCGCATGGCCCATCTCAGCGGAGCTCGGTGCCAACCGCTGTGCCGGTCCGACAGATACAGATAGGTACTGCGGTGGTGCGCGGCGAGGTTGCGGGCGGGGTCGCGACCGGTGGAATGGCCTTTGGCATGCAGGATCTCGGCGTCGGGGACGTAGACGTTGAGCCAGCCGGCCCGCCCCAGACGGTCGCCCAGGTCGACATCCTCCATGTACATGAAGTACCGCTCGTCGAATCCGCCGATCTGGTCGAACGCCGACCGCCGCATCAGCAAACACGATCCTGACAGCCAGCCGACCGCCCGCTCACTGGGCTCCTGCCGCTCCTGCCGGTACGCCCGGGTCCACGGGTTGTTCTTCCAGAACGGGCCGACGACGGCGTGCATACCGCCCCGGACCACACTCGGCAGGTGCCGCGCGGACGGGTACACCGAACCGTCGGGATCACGGATCAACGGTCCCACCGCGCCCGCGGTCGGCCAGCGGTGCATCGCCTCCAGCAGGGCGTCGATACTGCCGGGACCCCACACCACGTCGGGGTTGGCGATCACCAGGAACTCCGAGTCGCGTTCCAGCGAGGCCACTCCGCGGTTGACGGCGGTGCCGTACCCCACATTGCCGCCGGTACGCAGCAGCCGGGTGTCGGCATACCGCTCGACCGCGCTTTCCGGGGCGCCGTCCGTCGAGCCGTTGTCGGCCAGCACCACCGTCACCGGGCGATCGGTGGCCAGGCTCAGCGACGACAGGAACCGCTCCAGATGCGGGCCCGGTGAGTAGGTCACCGTCACCACCGGCAGTTCGTCACTCACGGCGTAGAGGGTAACGGTCTTTCACACCCGTGACCGACTCAGCGCCTCCGCCAACGCCTCCGGCCACGGCCGCAGCGGGGTGAGGCCGGCCCGCGCGGTCGATTCGCCGCCCAGAGCGGAATACGGCGGGCGCGGAGCGGGCCTCGGATGGGCGTCAGAGCTCACCGGACGGACGCGTTCAGGGTCGGCGCCGACGCCCGCGAACACCGCCCTGGCCAGCTCGAACCGGCTGGCCGGGCCGCTGTTGGCGATATGCAACACCGGGCCAGCCACGCCGCCGTCGGCGATCTCCAGCAGCGCAGCACACAGATCGCCGACGTATGTGGGCGATCCCACCTGGTCGGCCACCACGTCGACCGTGTCCGCGGTGGCGGCTCTGGCCCGCATGACCGCGACGAAATCCGCGCCGCTGCCGCCGGTGTAGACCCACGCGGTGCGCGCGACGACGGCCCCGGGAAGCGCGGCCAGGACGGCTTCCTCCCCTGCGAGCTTGCTGCGGCCGTAGACCGACGTGGGCCCGGTCTGGTCGTCGGGTTCGTACGGTCGGGGTTCGCCGGGGAACACACCGCTGAACACGTAGTCGGTGGAGATGTGGATCAGGCGTGCGTCGGCTTTCGCGCAGGCGCGGGCGACGTTCCCGCCGCCGGTGGCGTTGACGGCGAAGGCCCGCTCGGGGTCCTGTTCGGCGGCGTCGACGGCAGTGAGAGCGGCGCAGTTGACCACGACGTCGCCGGGTTGCACAACCGCCTCGGCGGCCTGCGGGTCGGTGATGTCCCACTGCGCCGACGAGTACGCCGCAACGCGGTGACCTCGGGTTTCAGCGAGCTCGGCCAGGAACCGGCCGACTTGTCCGCCGGCGCCGGTGATGACGATTCTGGGCTTGTCGTTGAAGGTGTCGGCCACATCGCAGAGTCTGGCACGCCGGAGCGGGCTACCCGGTTCCCGGCGGTGTCCCCAGTAGCCTGGGCAGGTGCCAGCCCGGGTGATACGCGTCGTCTCGACCTTGATTGCAATCGCGATCGTGGCGGGCACCGGCGTGGCTTGGAGCACCATCCGGTCGTTCGAAGAAGGCATCAACCACATCAGCGCTGAGGCGCTGGGTGGGGGCGGCGAAGACGGTGCAATCGACATCCTGTTGGTGGGCGTCGACAGCCGCACCGACGCCCATGGCAATCCGCTGTCGCCCGAAGAGCTGGCGATGCTGCGTGCCGGCGACGACGTGGCCACCAACACCGACACGATCATCCTCGTGCGTATCCCCAACAACGGGAAATCCGCGACGGCGATCTCCATCCCGCGCGACTCGTACGTCCAGGCGCCGGGGCTGGGCAAGATGAAGATCAACGGTGTCTACGGCGAGGTCAAGCTCGACACCATGAAAGAGCTGATCGAGAACCAGGGCATGGACCCTGCAGAAGGTGAGAAACGCGGCGTCGAAGCCGGCCGCGAACGGCTGATCGAAACGGTGGCCAATCTCACCGGCGTGACAGTCGACCACTACACCGAGATCGGCCTGCTGGGGTTCTCGCTGATCACCGACGCCATCGGCGGCGTGGACGTGTGCTTGAAAGCGCCGGTCTACGAACCACTTTCGGGCGCCGATTTCCCCGCGGGCTGGCAGCGGCTGAGCGGGCCGCAGGCGTTGAGCTTCGTCCGGCAACGTCACGACCTGCCGCGCGGCGACCTGGATCGGGTGGTGCGCCAGCAGGTGGTGATGGCTTCGCTTGCCCACCAGGTGATCTCGGGCAAAACGTTGTCGAGCCCCACCAAGTTGAGCGCATTGCAGAATGCCGTTCAGCGCTCGGTGGTGCTCTCCGACGGCTGGGACATCATGAGCTTCATCTCCCAGCTGCAGGAACTGGCGGCGGGCAGTGTCGCTTTCGCCACCATCCCGGTACTCGACGAAGCCGGGTGGAGCGACGACGGCATGCAGAGCGTCGTGCGCATCGACCCCAGTCAGGTCAAGGACTGGGTGACGAGCCTGCTGGAGGACCAGGACCAGGGCAAGACCGAAGAGCTGGCCTACTCGCCGGACAAGACCACCGTCGAGGTGGTCAACGACACCGAGATCAACGGTCTGGCCGCCGCCGTATCCGATGTGTTGACCGGCAAGGGTTTTGCGCAAGGCAACGTCGGCAACAACGAAGGCCCCAAGCCGCCCGCCAGCCAGGTCCTGGGCCACAGCACCGATGACCTGGGCGCCCAGGCGGTTGCCGACGAACTCGGTGGGCTACCTGTGGTGGCCGACGAGAGCCTGCCGGAGGGCACGGTGCGGGTGGTGCTGGCCGACGACTACACCGGCCCCGGCTCGGGTCTGGAGTCCGATCCCGCACTCCAGGGTGATGTCATGCAGCAGGCCGCGGGTGAGGTCACCGCACCGCCTCCCCCGTCACCGATCTTGACGGCCGGTTCCGACGATCCCGCGTGCGTCAACTGACCATGGCAGGCACCGTCTCCGGAGCGCTCCTGGATCCGCTGCTGCGCAGCGATCCCGTCGGCCCACGCATCACCTACTACGACGACGCCACGGGCGAACGCATCGAGTTGTCCGCGGTGACACTGGCGAACTGGGCGGCCAAGACCGCCAATCTGTTGCGCGACGAACTCGGCGCCGGGCCGGGCAGCCGGGTCGCGGTGCTGTTGCCCGCGCACTGGCAGACGGCGGCGGTGTACTTCGGCCTGTGGTGGATCGGCGCCGAAGCCGTTCTCGGTGGCGGCGAGGCCGATGTCGCACTGTGCACCGCTTCTCGCCTGGACGAGGCCGACGCCGCCGTCGGGATGGGCGAGATCGCCGTGCTCTCACTCGACCCTTTCGGCAAGCCGGTGCCCGGCCTGGCGGTCGGGCTCACCGACTATGCGACCTCGGTGCGGGTGCACGGGGACCAGATCGTTCCTGAATCGGCACCGGGCCCCGCGCTGGCGGGCCGATCGGTCGAGGACGTCCTCACTGCCGCCCGCGACAGCGCGGCGGCCAGGGAGCTGACGGCCGGCGATCGGGTGTGGTCGGACGGCGCCTGGGACACCCCCGAACTCCTGACCGACAATCTGCTGGCAATCTTCGCCGCGGGTGGGTCGCTGGTCCAGGTGGCCAATCCCGACCCTGCTCTGCAGGAGCGGCGGCGGTCAACCGAAAAGGTCACCCGTTCACTCGCGTAGTTGCTGGATCCGCAGACCTAGAAGCTACAAGGCCTGGTACATCGGAACAATCGCTGGTACAACCGTTTTCTCGGCGAACTCTCAGACTTCGGACTGGCTTCACCAGAATTCGCCAGATATGTTACTGATTAGTTACTCGTGTTCTGTTCGAAACGGCGCCGTCAAGACGGACACTGGTACTCAGCGATTCCGTCGACGTAGCCGGGAGAACTTCATGGTCACGACTGTGACTGCCATCGGGGTAGCGCTCGCGCTGCTCGCCATGGACAGATACATCCGCCGACATCCTGCATGGGATGTCAGCACTCGCGCGCGATACTGCGTCAGCATCGGATATCCGATGGCCGCCATCGCCGCGTATTTCTTCGTCGGGGCCCCCGCCCAGACCGGGTGGGACTGGGTCTTCGGATTGGCCTGGGCCCTGGCCGCCCTCGCGTGCTTCGCCACCGGATTCGCGGCACTCCAGCGGGTCCTGCGACGGCAACAGCGCGCGTCGTTGTCCATGGAGACCATCACCCCCACCGCTGCCGTCTAGTTCGTTCGCAGCCCGGCCCGGCGTCTAGGCTCGCCTGCTGTGAGCGTCGAGTCCCGAACTGCCCTTGATGCGACTGCGTTGCGCGCCCGCCTCGGTTCGGCGTGGCGCCGAGTCGATGTGGTGGCCGAAACCGGTTCCACCAATGCCGACCTCCTGGCTCGCGCTGCCGCCGGCCACGACATCGCCGGAAACGTGCTGCTCGCCGATTTCCAGAATTCGGGCCGCGGCCGGCACGGTCGGCAGTGGTCGGCGCCGCCGCGGTCGCAGATCTCCATGTCCGTCGGCGTCGCCACCGATGGGGTGCCCGCCGATGCGTGGGGGTGGCTGCCACTGCTGACCGGTGTCGCCGTGGTCGATGCCGTGGCCCAGGTGTGCCCCGTGCCCGTCGGCCTCAAATGGCCCAACGATGTTCTGGCCGGGCCGGGGAAGCTGGCCGGCATCCTCGCCGAGGTCGCAGCGCCGTCGGCGCGCATCATCATCGGCCTGGGGCTCAACGTCTCACTCTCGGCCGAGGAGGCTCCGGACCCGCGGGCGACGTCGCTGACCTTGCTCGGAGCCGAGGCGGTTGACCGCACCGCACTGGCCGCCGCCATCCTCGACACGCTCGCCGACCGGATCAGTCGTTGGCAGGCCGGCGGAGGCGCCGATGAGTCCCTGGTGGACGACTACCGCGCCCACAGCCTGACACTGGGCACGCATGTCCGTGCGACGTTGCCCGGGGACCGGGCCATCGTCGGGACGGCCACGGACATCGATGCGCTGGGCCGGTTGATCATCGACGACGGCGAAAACGCCACCACGGTGGCCGCCGGCGACATCACACACCTTCGCCCGGCCTCCTCGTGAGCCGTGGAGTCTCAGCGGTGCCGAGACTCCATAGATCCCGCGGTCACTTCAGCAGTGCGCGGCTCATCACCACACGCTGGATCTGGTTGGTGCCCTCATAGATCTGGGTGATCTTG
>NZ_JBDGJH010000022.1:0-136205 GCF_057656995.1 Mycobacterium sp. Soil_C_30
CACGCCGACAAACACCTCAACCACACCCACGACAAACCCCTCCAGGCAGTCGCCGCTTGACATAGGAGCAATGCTCGGTCGCGCTAGTACTTTGTGGCGACGGTATTTACTTTGTGGCGACGGTATTACTTTGTGGCGGTAGCGGTGTCGGATTCGTAGCCGCAGATCGCGTCGACCTTATCGGCGGACTTGCTGTTCGGGTCGAACTCGTAGTCGAGCCACTCGCGGACCAGCCGGCGGCCCAGCTCCAGGCCGATCACGCGCTGGCCCACGCAGAGCACCTGCGCGTTGTTCGACAGCACCGAGCGCTCCACCGAGAAGCTGTCATGGGCGGTCACGGCGCGGATTCCGGGCACCTTGTTGGCGCTGATCGCCACCCCAAGACCGGTGCCGCACACCAGAAGTGCACGATCAGCCTTGCCCTCGGCGACCAGGCGGGCCGCCGCGACCGCGATGTGCGGGTAGGCGGTGTCCTCATCGGTGCCGACACCGACGTCCGTCACCTCGGCCACCCGCTCGTCGCTACGAAGGTCACCCTTGAAAGCTTCCTTGTACTCGTAACCGGCGTCGTCGGATCCGACGACGATCCGCAGATTGGACGGCATTACTTGTCTCCTCTTGCTTTCAGGGTGTCGGCGACGGTGTTTGCGCACATCGCCAGTGAGGTGGCGCCAGCGTCGGGGGTGCCGATACTGCGTTCGGCCAGGGGTCGGGCGCGCCCGACCTTGGGCCGCAGGTCGGCGGTGGCTTTGGCGGCATCGGTGGCCACCTGCGCGGCGGCGCGCCACGCATCCTGCCACTGTTCGCCGTCACCGACTCGTCGCTCCAGTTCCTCCACGAACGGAAGCAGTGCATCGAGCATCGTCTTGTCGCCCGGCTGTGCACCACCGAGTGTGATCAACGCGTCGTAGCCGTCGCGCATTCCGGCTGCCACCGTTGCCGATTCGGGTCGACCGGTATCGCCCAGCCGGGCCCCGAGCGCCGAGAGCATGGCGCCCCACAGCACACCCGAGGTGCCACCGGCCTTGGCGGCCCACTCCTTGCCCGCGGCGGCCAGCACCGAGCCGGTGCCGCCGCCGTCGGCCGCCGCGCGCTGCGCCGCGGTGCGGGCCGCCGACGAACCCTTGACCATGCCCCGGCCGTGGTCGCCGTCGCCGGCCACCGCGTCGATACGGCCCAACTCGTCCTCGGCAGCGGCCAACATGTCGGCGATGTCGTTGATGGCGCGGGCGACGAGCTGACCTCCGCGACGGCCGTCCTCGTCGGAGAGCTCGGAGAGCACCGGCGCCTCGGCGGCGGCGTCGGCGGCGGCATCGGTGCGCCGCTCCCCCACCTGCGCCGTCGCGGCACCTTTACGGTAGGCCGGGCTGTCGGCGGGCGCGGTCCAGTACTTCTCGAGTTCGTCGTCGAGCCACATCACCGTCAGCGAGCATCCGGCCATGTCCAGGCTGGTGACGAGCTCGCCGACTTCGGGCTCGACGATCTCGAAACCCTTGTCGCGCAACAGTTGTGAGGCGGCACCCCACACGACGAACAGCTCTTCGTACTTGGTACGGCCCAGGCCGTTGAGGATCACCGCGATGCGCTTGGACGAGTTCTCCGGGTAGTCGCCGATGACGCCGTCCACCAGCGTCTTGGCCAGCTCTGCCGCGGTGGGCATGGGCTCGTCGGCCACGCCGGGCTCACCGTGGATGCCCAGACCCAGGCCCATGTGCCCTTCGGGCACGGTGAACAGCGGGTGGTCGGCGCCGGGCATGGTGCAGCCGTCGAACGCGACGCCGAGGGTGCGGGTGGCGTCGTTGGCGGCCTTGGCGACCCGCACCACACCGACCAGGTCCAGACCGTCCTCGGCGGCGGCGCTGGCGCACTTGAACACGGTGAAATCGCCTGCGATACCGCGCCTTTTGGCTTCCTCGCCCTTGGGTGCGCTGGCCACGTCGTCGGTGACGGCGAAGTATTCGGCCTCGATGCCCTCATTGCGCAGCTGCGTGACGGCCAGCCCGAAGTTCATCACGTCGCCGGCGTAGTTGCCGGTGGTCAACAGCACACCGGCATCGCTGTGCGCGGCGCGGGCCACCGAGGCGGCCTCCTCGGCCGACGGTGAGGTGAAGATGTTGCCCACCACGGCGCCGTCGGCGAAACCGGGTCCCACGGTGCCGCAGAATGCCGGGTAGTGCCCGGAGCCGCCGCCGATGACCACCGCGACCTTGCCGGGCGCAGTCTTGTTGGCGCGCACCACACCGCCGGGCACCCCGGCGACGTATCGAGAGTTGGCGTCGAGGAAGCCGACGAGCATGTCCTCGGTGAACCGGGCGGGATCGTTGAAGAGTTTGGTCATCGCAGCCGGTCTCCACTGTCTGCGTCGAACAGGTACACCCGCTCGGCCGGTGCAGTGACGCTCACGCGCTGTTCAGGCTCATAGCTTTCCTGCGCGGGAGTCTGAACGACGATTCCCTCTTCCATACCCGCAACCGTACTGGTCGCCAGTCCGAACTCGAGAAGGTGCTCGAAGTACGCCACCGTGGCTGTGATGCCGGCCCCACCGGGCTCCTCGGCGGTGTTCAGCGCACAATCCTGTGGCCGGATGCCCACCGTCACGCGGGTGCCGTCGGCGACATTCTTCACGCCGGTGTCCAGGTATCCCCCGGCCTCACCGATGCGCACCCGCACCCGCCCGCCGTCGACGTGCGCGGTGCCCCGCAGCACGTTGATCTGGGGCTCGCCGACGAACGTGGCGACGAACAGGTTGGCCGGGTCGTCGAACACCTCATCGGGGGTTCCGAACTGCTGGACGATGCCGGCGTCCATCACCGCGAGGCGGTCGGCCAGCGACAACGCCTCCACCTGATCGTGGGTCACGACGATGGTGGTGTAACCGAATTCGCGTTGCAGCACCTTGAGTTCGCGGCGAACCCGTTGCCGCGCAGAGGCATCCAAGTGACTGAGTGGCTCATCCAACAGCAGCACCGGTGGGTTGCGCACCAGTGCCCGCGCCAGGGCGACGCGCTGCTTCTGTCCACTCGAGAGCCCCGCGGGACGGAGTTCGAGAAGCTCGTTCATCTCCAGCCGGTCGCAGATCGAGGCCACCATCTGGTCGGCGCCTTTGACCTTGCGGGCTTTGAGGCCGTAGAGCAGATTGTCGCGGATGGACATCGGCGGGTAGAGCGCATAACTCTCGAACCCCACCCCGATCCCGCGTTTGGCGGCCGGCAGTTGTGAGATCTCGCGGTCGCCGATCTTGATCGAGCCGCTGGTCACCGTCTCAAGACCCGCGATCATCCGCAGCGTGGTGGTCTTGCCGCAGCCCGACGGGCCCAACAGGGCGACGAGTTCACCCGGCTCGATGTCGAGGTTGATGCCCTTGACCGCGGTCACCTTGTCGCGGCCCCGGGTGGCGTAGGTCTTCACGAGGTCACTGAGGGTGAGGCTCTGCGCCGTGCTGGTTCTCTCCGCGGTGGCGGTCACTGTGCGGCCTCCAGGCTCGATCGGTGGGTGTGGGTCAACCGGGCGGTGTCACCGTCGCCGGTACCGAAGACGTGCACGTCGCTGTCGGCGATCTTCATCGTCACGTTGTCGCCCTCCCCGACGCCGTGGCGTCCCGAGGTGAGCACGATCAGCTGCGCGCCGTCGACGTCGACGGTGAGCTCGATGTTGCGGCCCAGCCGCTCGGCCAGGATCACCCGGCCGTGCAATGAGCCTTCACCACTGGTGACGTGAATATCGGAGGGCCGCAACCCGACTCGCACCCGGTCTCCGCGATTGACGTCGGCATCGGCCGGGATGGCGACAGCTAGATCCTTACCCGAGCCGGTTCCCAGCCTTATCCGGCCGTCGTCGACCACCCCGTCGAGGATGTTGATCTCCGGCTGGCCCAGGGCCTTGGCGACGAACGTGTCTGCCGGGCTGCGCCAGATCTCGTCGGGCGTGCCGATCTGGACCAGTTGCCCCGCACGCATGACCCCGATCCGGTCGCCCAGCGCGAGCGCTTCCTGGTAGTCGTGGGTGACGTAGATCGTCGTTGTATTACTCATGGCACCAAGCTGTTTGAGTTCAGCACGCATCTGGGCGCGCAGTTTGGCGTCCAGGTGGCTCAACGGTTCGTCGAGCAGGTACACATCAGCGGGGCGCACCAGCACCCGGCCCAGTGCCACCCGCTGCCGTTGCCCGTTGGACAGCTCCCTCGGGAAGCGCTTCAGCAGATGGTTGATGCCCAGGGTCTTGGTCACCTGATCGATACGCTCGGTCTGCTGTGCGTCGGTGTACTTTCCGGTCCGGCCCGATTTCAGCGGCGACGCCAGGTTCTGGCTGACCGTCTTCTGCGGGTAGAGCGCGTAACTCTCGAACGCCATGGCCACATTGCGGTGGTACGGCTCCACCATGGTCACGTCCACTCCGGCGATGGACACCGACCCCGAGTCGACGTCCACCAGCCCGGCAATGGACTTCAGCGTGGTGGTCTTACCGGCGCCGCTGGGCCCGAGGATGACGAAGAACTCGCCGTCGGCGATGTCGACGCTGATCCCGTCGACAGCTCGGGTTTTCCCGTATGACTTGTGCAGGTCCTTGACAGATATGGTTGCCATCAGGCTTTCACCGCCCCGAACGACAGGCCCCGCACCAGGTATCGCTGGATGGTCAGGGCGAGGATGAGTGGTGGCAATGCGGCGATGAGCGCTGCCGCGGCCGTGAGGTTGTAGTACGCCTGTCCGCCGCCGCCGAGGAACTTGGTGATGGCGACGGTGACCGTGCCGGCGTTGCTGTCGGCCAGAATCAGGGGGAACACGTAGTTGTTCCACGCGAAGATGAACGCCAGCAACGCCGCGGCAGCGATGCCCGGTCGCACGATCGGCAGCGCCACCATGATGAAAGCCCTTGTGCGCGTGTAGCCGTCCAGGAGCGCCGCCTGCTCGAGGTCTTCGGGCAGGTCCTGGAAGTACGACCGCAGGATCCACACCACCAGCGGCATGGTGACCAGCTGCAGCACCCAGATCATGCCGACCTTGGTGTCGAACAGCCCGATCTGGTTGTAGATGACGAACAACGGCACGATGACCATCAGTTCCGGGGCGAACCGGAACGACAGCATCTGGAACATCAGGTCGTTGGATCCCTTGTACTGCCAGCGGCCGGCGGCGTAGGCGGCCGGAATGCCGATGACGAGGGAGACGATCACTGCGCCACCGCAGTTCAGCAGGCTGGTCAGCAGCGCGGCTTTGAAGTCCACGCTGGTCATCTCGGTGCCCCGGTCAGACAGGACGGTGGCGAAGTTCGACCACGTGGGGCTGAAGGAGAAATAGGTGGTGGTCTGCTGTTCGGCGTTCTTCAGGGCCAGCATCAGCATCCAGAAGATCGGGAACAGCGAGAAGATGAACCAGAACACCAGCCCGACGTCTGCGGCCACCGCCCCGATGGACCAGCGCTTCTGCCCGGGCAGCAACTCGCTTCTCGACAGTGCCATGACTTACGACTCCGCTCCGGCAGCACGACGCTGCGCCTTGCCGAGCACGCTCACCAGGTAGCGCGCCGTGATGAACACGATGATCCACAGCAGCAGCATGTAGGTGCTGCCCCGGGAGTAATCGAGGTTGATGATCGAGTCCTCGAAGGCACCGATCTGCAGCGTGCGGGTGGCCACACCCGGACCGCCCGCCGTCAGCACGTAGATGTGGTCGAAAACCTTCAGGTTGTCCATGAACCGGAAGATGACGGCCACCAGGATGTAGGGCCACAGCATCGGCAGCATCAGCTTGCGGAACATGTAGAACCAGTTGGCACCGTCGACCTCGGAGGCCTCGAACGGCTCCCGGGGCAGCGAGCGGATACCGGCCAGGACCAGGATCGCCACGAACGGGGTGAAGATCCAGATGTCGACCAGGATCACCGAGAACAGCGCGTTGCCGGCCGATAGCCAGTCGAAGGTGTTGCCCAGTGCCAGAACGTGATTGAGGATGCCGAACTGAGGGTTGAACATCAGCTTCCAGATGACACCCGCGATCACCGGGGCGATCATCAGCGGCAGGATCAACACCTTCTCGAAGATCTTGCCGATGATCGACGAGCGGTTGAGCAGCAGCGCCAGGCCTACGCCCAGCACCGTCTCGATGAAGGTGGCGAGCACCGCGAACGTGGCGGTGACCTGGACGCTCTTCCAGAACACCTGATCGCCCAGCACGGAGGCGAAGTTGTCGAACCAGATGAAGTGCGGATCAGGGTTGACCGCGGCGTAATTGAGGAAGGCGTAGTAGGCGCCGACCACGAACGGATACAGAATGCCGATCACGATGAGCACGGCCGGCACCGAGAGCAGATACGGCCGCAGCTTGCGCCGCCAGGTCGGTACCTCGGGCAGTTTGTGACCGCGGGCGGCGGCAGACTGCTCCGGCGAACTGGCCGGTGCCTTGGGAGTCTGAGTTGTCATGGATGCCACGGCTCCTAGAGGTTGACCTTGGAGGTGTTGGTCTTGGCCAGGCTGGCCAGGCGGGACCTGGCGTCATCGCCGCCGTAGATGTCCTGCAGTGCCACCGCCCAGTTCTGGGTGGTGTCGAAGAACTTCTTCTGCGGCGTGAACTGGATCTTGGATTCCCCGATGACGGTCTCGAATGCTTCGAGGTAGCCGTACTGGTCGGCCGCGACGCGCTTGAAGGTGGTGTCGAACACCGACTGGCGCACCGGGTCGGCGTAGGTGCCGCCCTCGACGGCCTTGTTCATCGCGTCCTTACCGGTGGCCCACTGGATGAACAGCCAGGCGGGCAGCTTGTTGCGGGAGTTGGCGCTCATGGCCCAACTCCAGGTCCACAGGTTGGTCTTGTAGTTGCCGTCGGGCCCGGCCGGTCCGGCGTACCAGGCGATGTTGCCGGCTTCCTTGCTGGCGCCCGGCTTGTTCTTCGGATAGGTGGCGCTGTCGGCGTCGAACACCATCATGGCCTTGCCGTCACCGAGATCGCCGGTGGCATTGGGATAGTCGTAGGTGGTCCACGATGTCGGCCCGGCCCGGTGCTGGAGGTCGATCCACTTCTCGGTGAACTCGACCGCCGCGTCGCTGCCCATCTCGGCCACCAGTTCCCGGCCGTTCCAGGTGTAGTCCACCGCACCCTGGCGCACGTACTGCGTCATGAAGCCGGGGTGAATGGTGGCCCAGGACTTCGACCCTCGGGTCGACAACCCGTACTGGTTGGCCGACCGGTCGGTCAGGTCCACGGCGAGCTGGATGAAGTCATCGAAGTTGTCGGGCAGCTTGGTGATGCCCTTCTCGTCGAAGATGCGCTTGTTGTAGGCGACGACGTTGTTCTCGAAGCCCCACGGGATCGCCCACTGGCCGCCGGTGCCCAGCGGGTTACCCAGGGTGAAGTCCCAGCGGGTCGAGGTGCGCAGACCTTCGAAGATGTCCTCGAAGTCGTACTCGGCGCTGGTGGCCGACGAGTTCTCCAGCCACGGCTTGAGGTCTTCGACCCACCCGGGCGGGCCGTACTGCCAGATGAAGTACGCGCCGAGCATGAACGCGTCGTGTTTACCGGAGCCACCGGCCAACTCGGTGTTCAGTTTGGTGAAGTAGTCGGCCTCGGGTACCAGGTCGACGTTGACATTGATGCCGGTGAGCTCGGTGAACTCGGCCAGCAGCGGCTGATACGACAGCTGGTACGGGTGCGGGGTCTGCAGGATGTTGATGGTCTGCCCCGACGCCTTCTTCCAGTCGAAGCCGCCAGTGACATCGGCGGCGCCGTTGGGTGCGGGCGGGTTGCCGCCGACACCGCACGCCGACAGCAGCGGCACGCTGGCTGCGGCGGCGCCGGCAAGGCCCATGGCCGCCAACATGTTTCGCCGCGACATCTGCGGGCCCTGAAAGCCCGGTCGGGACTGTTTACGCATGCTCGATTGCCCTTCGCTCAGGCCGGGATCAGGGAGACTTTGACGGATTCCTTGCCGCTGCCCACCAGATCGAGGCCCTTTTGGAATTCGCTCAACGGCAGCTGATGCGTGCAGATCTCGTCCATCGGCAGTACGCCGGACTCGAGCATCTTGATGGCGGCCGGCCAGCAGTACGCACCGAGGTGGGCGCCCAACACGTCGAGTTCCTTGTCGTCGCTGATGATGCTCCAGTCGACGGTGACGTCACTGCCGAACACGCTGTATTCGACGTAGCGGCCGCACTTACGCAGCAGGTTGAGTCCTTGTGCCACCGCAGCGGGATGGCCGGTGCCCTCGAGGTACACGTCGGCGCCGTAACCCTCGGTGAGGTCTTTGACGATCTTCTCGGCGTCCTCTTCGGCGATGTTGATGGCCAGATCGGCGCCGCATTTCTTGGCCAGCTTCAACTTCTCGGGCGCCATGTCGAGGGCGATCACCCGCGCCACGTTCTTGGCCTTCGCGCCGGCGATCATGCCGAGTCCGATGGGCCCACAGCCGGCCACCACGACGGTGTCTTCGAAGGTCAGTTGGGCCCGCTCGACCGCGTGCAGCGCACACGACAGCGGCTCGACGAATGCCGCATGGGCGGGCGGAATCTCACCGGAGATCTTGTGTACCAGAGCTTCTACGGGATAGGTCATGTAGCTGGCCATCGCCCCGGGCGTGCGGCGCTTGAAACCGTAGAGATCGTGCGGTTGGCACATGTGGTACTGACCGCGCTTGCAGAACCGGCACTCCCAGCACGGCACGATCTGCTCGGACGTCACCCGGTCGCCCACGGCGATGTTCCAGCGCTTGGCGGCTTCGTCGTCGAGTTCGACGACGCGCCCGACGAATTCGTGTCCCGGAATGACCATGGTCTCGGCCCAGGCGGGGCGGTTCTCGTCGCCCCAGAACTTGGCGGCGCCGTGGTAGCACTTCAGGTCGCTGGCACAGATGCCGACGGCTTCGACGCGGATCAGCGCCTCACCCGGTCGACGCTGGGGTACCGCGACCTCCTCGAGGCGATAGTCGTTGGGCCCGTGACAGACGACTGCCTGCATCTTTTCGGGGATTCGATCGGTCATCAGCTAGCTCCTGAGCGCATCGAGGTATCGGCCTGCGAGAGGTGTTCTTGTCTGCTCACACCGCCTCGTGCGGTGTGGGTGGAGTCACAGTATGCGACCCGCTGCATATTTGTCCAGAACGGATGTTCACCGAACGCAGATCGCGAACAGGTGTTCAATGTCATACTCTTCTGGTGCCCCGACCTGCACACTCATCCAACCCAGCCGGTATCGCGCCAAACGCCGACCTCTCGGTGTCTGACGGCGAATCCGGCCACTTCCCGGCGGCGTTGCTCTACTCGGCAGCGAAGCTCTACTACACCGAGGACGCCACCCAAGCCGACGTGGCCGCGCAGCTCGGCTGTAGCCGCGCCACGGTGAGTCGCCTTCTGGCCGAGGCCAAACGGCGCGGGATCGTGCGCATCGAGGTGGTGCCGCCCGCCGAGATCTCCTCGGGCGACCTCGCCGACCGGCTATCCAGGGCGCTCGCGCTGACGACGGTGTTCCTCAGCCTGCCCGTGCCCAACCCTGGGCCAGGGCGAACCGTTCTGGATGTGATGGGCAGCGTGCTCGCCCCGGCGGTCGGTCGTGCGCTCACCGCCGCGGGCCTGTTGCCCGGCGACATCCTGTTGGTCTCCTCGGGGCGGACCGTGTACGAGGTGGCGCAGTTCGACCTCGTGCCGCTACCCGGTGTGCTGGTGGCACCCACCGTCGGCGGCAACGACCAGCCCGACGAGTGGTACCAGACCAACGAGATCACCCGGCTGGTGGCCAACCGTGTCGGCGGACGCGCCAACTACCTCTTCGCGCCGGCGCTGCCCGGCCCGGATCTCTACCCGTCGCTGCTGAAGGACCCGAGTATTCAGCGGGTACTGCACCTGTGGCCCCATGCCCGCTGCGCGCTGATGGGAATCGGCGCGCCGCCGCTGCTGCGCTCGGACATCCCGCAATTCGTTCCCACCCGGTCGAACTCGCTGCGCGACGCCGTCGGTGACGTGTGCTCCCGGTTCTACGACCGCGAAGGCCGGGAAGTGCCGTTCGAAGGCGGGGACCGACTGATCGCCGTCGAACTCGAAGCCTTACGCCACATCCCGGTGACCATCGGTGTGGCCGTGGGCGCGGACAAGGTCGAATCGATCATCGCCGGCGCCCGCGGCGGGTATTTCAATCAACTGGTCACCGATCCGGCCACCGCCGAAGCTGTGCTGGAGCGCGTCGGCCACGACGAGGCCTGAGGACGGCTTAGAGCCGGCCGCTCGTGGTTACTGCGGCCGGCTTTAGCGTCACCCTCGGGTTACGGATCGTCGGGGGCGAGGATCCGGTCTGGGTGGTGATACACATTCACGCGGGATTGCCCGCAGTCCAGCTCCGGAGGCGGAATCCACTCCGTGACCCCATCTTCGGGGCGATTCCTGGTGGTCCACCCGGTGGTTTCGACCATCCGGTTATCCTGCCCGCACGCCAGGGTGAGGTCTTCGATGTTCGTGTCGCCGCCGTCTTTCCAGTCCTGGTTGGCGTGATGGGCTTGGCAGCGGTAGCCGCTCGCGGTGCAGCCGGGCATGGTGCAACCCCCGTGTTGCGCGAGCAGCATGATCCGCTGCCCCCGTGAGGCGGTGCGCCGCGCGCGGCCAAGGTGCAGGGGAATGCCATTGCCGTCGAACAGGGCCAGGTAGTGGAAGGCGTGGGAGGCCATCCGGATGACATCGGGCATTGGGATCAAGGTGCCGCCGGCGGTCAGGCCGTGCCCAACACCCTTTTCGATATCGGTGAGGTTGGCTTTGACGATGACGATGACGGGCAAGCCGTTGTGCTGGCCGAGTTCCCCGGAGGCCAGGATGGCGCGGCCCATCGCCACCAGGGCATCGTGATTGCGTTGACCCTGAGTGCGAGTGTCGGTGCGGGCTTTGTCGGCATCGGGTTCGCCGTCGACCTGGGGTGTGTCGTCGGCGGGGTTGCACATGCCCGGTGCAGCCAGTTTGGCCTGTACCGCTTCCAGGGTGGCGGCGCATTCCGGGGTGAGCCTGCCGCGTACCGGGACGTTGCCGTCGACGTCTTGCTTGCCGATGGTGAAGTATCGGCTGGCTTGACGGTCGACGTCGGTGTACTCGCCGTCCTGGCTGAGCAGGTACCTCAACCGGTCGGCGACCTGATTGAACCCGTCGACGTTCAGGTTCGAGGCGTGGCGGGCCAGGTCGGCTTCGGCGGCTTCGCGGCCGGAGAAGTCCACACACGCGGGCAGTTTCTTGAAGAACTTCTTCACCGCGGCCACATGCTCGGGCCCGATGGTTCCTTTGACTTGGGCGGCCGCGATGTTCGGCAGCGCTGGCTCCAACGGTTCCCCAGTCAGTGCGGTCCGCGGACCGAGCAATTGAGCGTTGTTGAGGCGGCGGGCGGCGTCGGCTTCACTGATCCGCAACCGCGCTGCGAGGGCCTTCTTGAAGCTGGTGGAGCCCAACTGCTTCGGCGTGCACTCCGAGGTCAGGCGCTGATACACCGTGTGATCGAGCACTGGCTGCATCCAGGCGACGGTTTCGCGGCGCTGCTGCAGCTCCAACAACTCCATTGGCGTGAACGCATCTATCGACAAGCCGTTCATCTGCGCGGTCAGTTCTTCGATCTGGGCTTGGGCAGCCAGCATCGCCTCCTTGTCGGCGATCGCTGAAATACCCATACCATTGAAGCTGGAGCCAGGGTCCGACAAGAATCCGCGTTTTGTGACACCTGATACTCAAGTGGCGCAGGGGATTTCACAATACCGGACTGCGAGTTGGGGCGGTATCCAGACAACGGATTTCGCCAGGATCGTTGACTGGTTTCTGCCTCAACCGCGTGGCCGCCGAGATTGCAACCAGAGTTGTGGACTGGGGCTGAAAGCAAACCTTTTCGACCGCCCAAAGTGACTCAACCGGCGTCGATGATCACGGTGCCGAGGGCCCCACCGCCGCCGAGACCGACGAAATGCCGGATCTCTTTCGCACTTCCGGGCCCAAACCGACGTTTGGGCGCGAGAGAGAGGCTGGGTGTCAGACTCTCGAGGGCTGGCCGTTGGCAGCCAACCGGTGCACCTGCTTCTTGGTCGCGGGGTACAACTCGCGCCAGGTTTCGTAGAGGTCGTCATAGAGTGCGACATTGCCCGGGTCCGGCGTGATCTCGTGCGCGATGCGCGCCCAATCGGTATCCGGCGCAACCACTCCCGCGCCGATGGCCGCAAGCAGTGCGTCGCCGTAACTGGCACCGATGGCCTGTTCGGGTATCAGCTGCGCGCGGCCGGTGACGTCGGTGAGCGTCTGCGCCCAGATCGGACTGCGCAGTCCCCCGCCGACAGCGACGACGCGGGTGGCGGTGTGCGCGTCGTCGAACTTCTCCAGGATCTGCCTGATCCCGAACGATATGCCTTCATAGGCAGCACGAAACAGGTGCCCGCGTCCGTGCCGCAGCGTCAGACCGGCGAATACCCCGCGGGCGCGGGCGTCGAAAACGGGTGTCCGCTCCCCTGCCAAATACGGCAATACCAGCAGCCCTTCGCTGCCGGGCGGCACAGCCTGCGCCTCGGCCATCAGCGTGTCGAACGGCGCCCCCCCGGTGGTGGTCTGCAACCAGTTCACCAGACTGCCCGCGGTCGCGGTTCCGGCCGCCAGGGCGTGGGTACCGGGTTCGATGCCCGCAGTCGTCCACAGCGCCGGATCGGCGTGGTAGTCGTCGATGATCTGGACCAGGAACATCGTCGAGCCGTACATCAGCATCTGATCGCCCGGGTTGCGCACCCCGACGGAAAAGGCCTCGGCGAAGGCGTCCACGGTGCCGGCCACCACCGGCGTCCCGACCGGCACCCCGGTGGCTGCAGCCGCGTGCGCGTGCACCGTGCCGACCACCTCGCTGGGCCACACCAGCCGCGGTAACGGAAGTCGCCCGCAGATGCGTTGTGCCCATTCGGCATTCCACTCGAACGTCCGCGTCGAATACAGCGGATCACACTGACTGGCGGTGTGATGGTCCATCACGTATTCGCCGGTGAGTTTCGCCGCGATGTAGGAGTTGGAGCCGTACCACCCGGTGGCCTGCTCGAACACCTCCGGCTCGTTCCGCCGGACCCACTCGATCTTGGGCCCCACCGCCTGGCTCGACAGCAGTGTTCCGGCGCGCTCCAGAATCGCGTCGGCGCCGAATTCGTCTG
Organism: Mycobacterium sp. Soil_C_30; assembly: GCF_057656995.1. NCBI lineage: Bacteria > Bacillati > Actinomycetota > Actinomycetes > Mycobacteriales > Mycobacteriaceae > Mycobacterium > Mycobacterium sp. Soil_C_30. The sequence continues at coordinate 13,126 of NZ_JBDGJH010000022.1, forward strand.
TCAGTAAATCGATTTCGGCCTCGGCCCGCGAGTCGACACCATAGAGGATGGCACGCCGCAACGGCCGTAGCTCGGCGTCGCACAGCACCAGGCACGGCCCCACCCCGCTGACGCACATCGCCGCGACATGCGCACCCGCAGGTACCCGGGCCAGCAGCGCCTGGCTGATGGTGCAGACCTCGCCCCACCACATCGCCTCGGCGTCCACTTCGGCCCACCCGGGCCGCGGCAACTCCATCGCATGCGCAATGGTCTCGGATGCGAGCACCGTACCGGCCGCGTCGACGAGAACACCCTTGGAGCTTCCGGTGCCCATGTCGATACCGAGCAGCAAGTCCACGGGCATACCCTACGGGCTGGCAAGACTGCGGTAGGCATGACAAGTGGAACTCAGGTCCCGTCGACGCAACCAACCCGCACCACCGTGGGCGGTTTTCGACGATCTCTGTGACCCTCACCGCCAGCCTGCGCGTCCGTGGCTGCAGCTTCGCGACGATGAGATCGAACCGACCGTCCTGGACGCACGACGACCGGACTACGTGGTCTGGTCGACGCTGTGGAGCCGGCGCCCCGATGCGTCCGTGCGTTTCGAGCTCACCGCAGCCGATGGCGGAACCGACCTGCGTTGGATTCTCCTCGTGGAGGAGCCGGAGCCTGACGTCGAGTTCGCGGACCACATGCAGCACCGTCTGGGCGAGCTGATCAACGCCAACCTCAGGTACACCTACGGCCAGTGACAGGCCGGCTCGCCCACCGAGCCGAGATGATTCGTTAGTCGATATATTTTTCAGGTCGAATTGTCCAGACCAACGAAACCTCAGAGGAGACATGTTGCTCAAGGCCGGACCCTCCCCCCGGCTCCTGATCGCCTCCTTGAGCATTGTGGCTCTGACCGTCGCGGTTCTGCAGACCGCGGTGGTTCCGGTGCTCGGGCTGATCGCCGATCAACTGCAAGCCTCCACTGTGGCCGTCAGCTGGACGGTCACGGCCAACCTGCTGGCCGCCGCCGCGGCCACCCCGCTGCTGAGCCGGCTGGCCGATCTGTACAACAAGAAATACGTACTGCTGTGCGTGCTGGCGGTGGTGCTGTCGGGATCGGTGCTGGCCGCGACCACCAGCTCACTAGCGGTGCTGATCGCCGCCCGGGCGCTGCAAGGAGTGTCCTACTCGCTCTATCCCATCTGCGTGGCGGTGCTGCGTGAGGAACTGGTGGAGGAGCAGGTGGTCCGGGCGCTGGCCGTGCTGTCGGCCATCCTGGGCTTCGGCGGCGGTATGGGTCTGGTGGCCACCGGACTACTCGTGGCCGGCGACGCGAACTACCACCGGGTGTTCTGGCTGACCACCGGGTTCTCACTGCTGGTGATGCTCATCGTGGTGTTGGTGGTCCCGTCGCGCCGGCGACACGGGCAGGGTTCGATCGACTGGCTGGGCGCCCTCGGCCTGGCGCTCGGGCTGAGCGCGGTGCTGCTGGCCATCACCCAGGGCAACAGCTGGGGCTGGGCCTCACCGGCGACGATCGCGACCTCGGCCGGCGGTGTCGTGGTGCTGGTCTTGTGGTGGTGGTGGGAGCGTGGCCGCGCCTACCCGCTGGTGTCGATACCGCTGCTGACGCGGCGGGCGATGCTGCTGACCAACCTCGCCACCGTGTTCGTGGGCATGGGCTTGTACTTCGGCTTCCTCGGGCTGACCGCGTTCGTGCAGGCACCCCGCGAGGCCGCCGGCTACGGGTTTTCCGCCAGCGTGCTGTACTCCAGCATCGTCTACCTGCTGCCCGGTGCGTTCGCGGGTCTGGTGACGGCGATGATCAGCGGACGGTTCATCGACCGATTCGGTGCCCGGCCGGTTCTGGTCTGCGGCGCCGCCACGGGCATCGTCGGGTTCACCGCCCTGGCGGTCGCACATGATCAGCCGTGGCAGGTGATCGTGGCAGGCATCTTCACCAACGCCTACATCAGCCTGGCCTACGGGGCGCTGCCCGCCTTGGTGGTCAGTGAAGCCGACCCCGCCGAGACCGGCATCGCGACCGGGCTCAACGCCATTGCCCGCACCGTCGGCAGTTCGGTGGCCGCCGCCATCGTCGCGGTTCTGCTCGGCCATACCGTGACGAGCACCGGCCAGCCACCTGAGAGCGCCTACATCACGATCTTCGTCGCGGGCGCGGTGACCGCGGCGCTGGCCACCGTGTTGATCGCGCTGTCGCGAAGCCGCCGCCCGGCCGAGCGCCCCGAGTACGGCACCGTCGAGTCGCGCGCGATGAACCACGAGTGGGGCTGACCTCTCACTCACAGCGGCGGTTCGGGCCCATAGGCAGCGGGTATGCAGCAGCACACTGCGCCCAGGGTGGGCGCGCACCACGGAGGTCGTCATGCTGGGTTGGCTGGACAGGCTGCAACAACGCAGCCCAGCTGCCGGTTTCGTGATCGCTGTGGTGTATAAGTACGTCGACGACCAGGCCGGATATCTGGCCGCCCTGCTGACCTACTACGCATTCATCTCACTGTTCCCGCTGCTCTTGCTGCTGACCACGGTCCTCGGTGTGGTGCTGGCCGGCCGCCCGGAGTGGCGCGAGGACATCTACGACTCGGCGTTGGCCCAGTTTCCGTTGATCGGTGATCAGCTCACTGAACCGAGCCGGCTCAGTGGCGGGACCGCGGGTGTGGTGATCGGCATCGTCGTGGCCCTGTACGGCGGCCTGAACGTGGGGCAGGCCCTGCAGAACGCGATGGAGACCATCTGGGCCGTGCCGAAGAACCTGCGCCCCGACCCGCTGCGGTCGCGGCTGCGCAGCCTGCTGTTACTCCTGGTCCTCGGCAGTGCGCTGGTGGCCACCACCGGCCTGGTGGCGCTGGGCCAGTTCCTGGGCGCGCTGGGCGCAGCGGGTGTGGTGGTCGCGGGTCTGGCGGTGAACACCACCGTGTGTGTGGTGGCGTTCCGGGTCACGACGACGCGGCCGCTGACCGTGAAGGAAGTGCTACCGGGCGCGCTCAGCGCCGCGGTGATCTGGCAGCTGTTGCAGTGGTTCGGTGCGACCTACGTACAGCACGTCGTGGCCTCGGCCAGCGTCACCAACAGCGTGTTCGCCGTGGTGCTCGGGCTCATCGCGTTTCTCTACCTGGTTTCGACCGTGCTGCTGGTCTGCGCCGAGGTCAATGTGGTGCGGGTGGACAAGCTGCATCCGCGCGCTCTGCTCACCCCGTTCACCGATGACGTCGACCTCACCGAAGCCGACCGCAAGATGTACGAGGGTCAGGCGAAGGCGCAGCAGGCCAAGGGATTCCAACGCGTCGAAGTGAGCTTCGACGAGCGGGAGCCGATGCGCGAGCAATGACAGCGGATGTCAGGCCGGTGCTGGCGGTCAGCGTGTCAGATCGACAGCGACGTCGGCGGGCCGCGCGCCCGCGCGTGCGGCGCCGATTCCCGCGGTGACCACAAAAGCGATTCCGATGACCGCCGCCGGTCCCGGCACCTGGTGCAGGATGACGAAGCCGATGCCGAGCGCGAACGCCGGTTCCAGACTCATCAGCGTTCCGAAGGCCGATGTGGTGAGGCGGCGAAGCGCGAGGAACTCGAGCGTGAACGGGATGACGGGCAGCAGCACCGCCAATCCGAGCCCGATGAGCACCAGATCGGGGGTGATTCGGTCGAAGGCCACCGGTCCCGCGATCAGCGACGCGACCAGACCCGCGGTGGGCATGGAGACCGCCAGCCCGTTGGCGCCGGCGACGTCATCGCCGACGCGCTGCGTCAGCAGGATGTAGCTCGCCCAGCACAGGGCGGCACTGAGCGCGAACACGACACCGAGAAGATCGACACTGCCTGACCACGGCTGCGTCAGCAGGAGGACCCCCACCGTCGCCAGGGCGGGCCACAGCATCCGGCGGCCGCCGCCGGCGGTGGCCACCGCCACCCCGAGCGGGCCGAGGAATTCCAGCGCGCTGGCGGTCCCCAGCGGGATACGCGAGATGGCGGCCATGAACAGCAGCGTCATCAGGGCCGTCACGATGCCGAGCACCACGCAGTAGAAAAACGAGCGGCGGGTGAATGCGCTGCGGCGTGGGCGCACGATCAGCACCATCAGGACACCCGCCCAGGCCAGGCGCAGCCACGCCGCGCCTTCTGTGCCCACCCGGTCGATCAACATGACCGACACCGCGAGGCCGAGTTGCACAAAAAGCATGGCGGCCAGCGCCATGAGGGTGCCGTCGCGTGCCTGCCCGTGGTTCACGCCGCCAATTCAAGAACAACCGAACCGTTCACGTCCACGTGATATTTGTGGACATACCGTTCAATGATCGTGAACAATCTCGGAATGGACCCACGGCGACTCGCGCTCCTGTTGGCATTGGCGCAGCAGGGCTCCATGCGGGCCGTTGCCGACAGCCACAACCTGACCACCTCGTCGGTCTCACAACAACTCTCAGCACTGGCCAAAGAGGTCGGAACCGAACTCACCGAACCCGACGGCCGCCGGGTCCGGCTCACCCCGGCCGGGCGGCGGCTGGCCGAGCACGCCGTCACCATTCTGGCCGCCGTCGAATCAGCGCGCCTGGACCTCGATCCCGACGCCGAACCCGCGGGGACCGTGCGCGTCGGCGGCTTCGCCACCGGAATCCGCGTTTCGCTGATGCCCGTCCTCAGCGCCCTGAGCGCAACCCACCCCGACGTCGAGGTGGTGATCAACGAGTACGAGCCTCTGGAGGCCTTCCGGCTGCTGATGGACGACGAACTGGACCTGGCCGTCACCTACGACTACAACCTGGCACCCGCGACACCGAACGCGATCCTCGAGTCGATGCCGCTCTGGTCGGCGCCATGGGGTCTGGCCCTGCCCGCCGGCGAGCCGAATCCGTCCGCCGACCTCAACGCCTATGCGGACCGGCCGTGGATCGTCAACTCCCGCAACACAGCTGACGAGATCGCCGTCCGAACCCTGGCCGCACTGGCCGGGTTCACCCCGCGGATCGCCCACCAGATCGACACCCTGGATCTGGTGGAGGACCTGATCGCCGCCGGTTACGGGATCGCACTGTTGCCAGTGGATCGGCCCGCCCGCCACGGCATCCAGGTACTGCCGCTGCCCGAGCCCGCGCTGATCATGACCGCGTACGCGGTGACCCGGCGTGGGCGCGCGGTCTGGCCGCCGTTGAAGCTGATCCTGAATCGGCTCGAGCCCTCTTCCACGACCCCGGCGCTGGCCAGATGGCCCCGCTCAACGTCACTGCCGTGATGCGGACACCGTGGCATGGCGTTCCCGTTCGTCCCCGCCGACCGTGGCCGCCGCAACCCGAGTTAAAAGACGCGCACCTGTCCCTCCAGTACCGGCACGGTGTCGGGCAGCTTGTAGGTGGCCAGCGCGTTGCGGAACATCACGTTCTCGCGGGCGTGTTCCGGCAGGTGCTTGACCAGCCACCGCGGGTCGTCGAACGTCCAGTGTGGGTAATCGGAGGAGAACATCAGGATCTTGTCGCACTCCATCCACTGCAGTGCCCGGCTGAGCTCGGTCTTGTCCTCCGGATAGTCCAGCGGCTGCGTGGTGAACTTGATGTGGTCTTTGACGTACTCGCTGGGCTTGCGTTTGATGTCCAGCCGGGACCTTCGCTTCTCGTAGATGGCGTCCATGCGCCACATCAACGGCAGGATCCAGGTGAAAGCGTGCTCCACGAACACGATTCGCAGCGTGGGGAACCTGTCGAACACGCCGTCGAAGACCAGGCTCATCACCTGATTCGCGGCCAGCAGCGAATACGTGACCATGAAATCGTGGTTGTAGCTCGGCATTCCCACCGGCGGCATCGGGAGCTCGTCGTGATGGCTGCGCGACAGATGGCAGCTGACGGTGATGTCGTGCTTGGTGGCCGCGGCCCACACCGGATCGTATTTCGGGTCACCCCAGGACGGGCGGGGTTCGGCCTTGATCAGGATCTGCGCCATGTACGGGTGACCGGCCCAGCGCTCGATCTCGCCGGCGGCGGCCTCGGGCGCCTCGATGGCGACGCAGATCGAGCCCCGCCACCGCTGGTGCCAGTTGTTGTGGGCGTCGAGCCAGTGATTGGCCTGCCAGTCGTTGAGCGCGCAGTTCATGGCGTGGTTGGGTTCCGGCATTCGCGCCGGGTAGGCCGCCGGTTCCAGGATGGCGAGGTCGGCACCGGCCTCCATGATCAGTTGCCGAAAGGCCAGATCGGGGTCGCTACCCGGGAATTCGCCGTCGGCGGGGAAGGTGTCCGTGCGCATGGCGTAGGCATGCGCGTAATCCGGTGCATCGTAATAGATCTGGTCGCCGATGTCGTGGGTGCCGAAGTATCTGCTGCGCCACGGTTCCGGGATGTACTGCCCCAGCTCCCCGCGCCGGGGCACGGGGTGCACGTCGGAGTCGACACACCTGACCGCGATACGCTCCTGCGCAGGAGTTCGGTTACCGATGGTGGCTGTCATCGTCATTCCTTTCGTCGAGATCAGTTGTGGGACTTCACGGCGACGGATTTCGGTTCGAGGTACCCTTGCAGGCCCTCTCGGCCCAGTTCCCGGCCGTAGCCGCTGTGTTTGAATCCGCCGAACGGCGCGAAGGGATCCATGGTGTACCCCTGGTTCACCCCGAAGGTTCCGGTGCGTACCCGGGCCGCGACGGACAGCCCGCGCTCGACGTCCGCGGTGAACACCGACCCCGCTAGCCCGTAGTCGGAGTCGTCGGCGATGCGGACCGCCTCATCCTCGTCGCGGTACGGGATGACCGTCAGTACCGGGCCGAAGATCTCCTCCCTCGCGATGCGCATCGAGTTGTCGGCGCCCGCGAACAGCGTGGGCTGCACGTAGAAGCCGGCGTCGATACCGTCTGGCAGGCCGGTGCCGCCCACCACCAGCCGGGCGCCCTCCTGCCGACCCTGCTCGATGTAGCCGCGCACCCGTTGCTGCTGGCGTTCGGACACCAGCGGCCCCATCTGCGTGGCCGGGTCCTCGGGGTCGCCGATGACGATGGCGGACATCTCACCGACCAGCGCGTCGACGAAGGCCGCTTCGCGACGCGCCGGTACCACGATGCGCGTCAACGCATTACAGATCTGGCCGCTGTTGGACAGGCTGGCGGAGCGGACCGCCGCCGCGACCACCGCAGGGTCGGCGTCGTCGAGCACGACGGCCGCCGACTTGCCGCCGAGTTCCAGGCTGGCCCTGGTCAGGCGTGTCGCACAGGCCGTGGCCACGGCCCGCCCGGCTGCGGTGGAGCCGGTGAAAGACACCTTGTCGATCCCAGGATGGCCCACCAGGGCGGCGCCGCAGGCGGCGTCACCGGGCACCACGGTGAGCACTCCGGGCGGCAGGCCCGCCTCGCCGAGCAACTCGGCGAGCAGCAGCGCATCCAGCGGGGTCTCCGGGGCGGGTTTGAGCACCACCGTGCAACCGGCCAGCAGGGCCGGGACGAGTTTGGTGACGATGAGGAACTGCGGCATGTTCCACGGCACGATCGCGGCGACGACACCCACCGGTTCGTGCCGGACCGTCAGCTCGGCGCCGAAGAAACCGCGGCGGGTCTCCTGCCAGGGGAAGGACTCGGCGATGTCACAGAATGCCGGCATCATCAGGGCCGGCAGCCCCACCTGGGCCCGGCGGGCGAAGGTGATGGGCGCACCGATCTGCGCGCAGATCAACTCGGCCATCGCATCCTGGCGCTCGCGGTAGATCTCCGCCAGCCGGCGGATCACCGTGATCCGTTCGGCGGGTGTCATCCGCGGCCAGGGACCCGAATCGAACTGCAGCCGTGCGGCTCTGACAGCTGTGTCCACGTCGGCGGGCCGCGCCACCGTGAGACGACCGATGACCCGGCCGCTGTGCGGCGACACCATCTCTACGCTGCCGTCACCGTCGGGCGACCACTGCTCACCGAGACCGATACGCACACCGAGATGTTGATCCACTGCGGATCCTTCCGCCTAGGCCGCCCCCACAGTATCAACTACTTGTCATTAGGTCGAGCAACGGTTACGGTCGGCTCATCAGCCCCCTCGGTGCCGTCGGCGCACCGCGATAGGAGTTCCGATGCCCCGCTTCCCCAAGCCGCCGGAAGGCAGCTGGACACAGCACTACCCCGAACTCGGCACCGGCCCGGTGTCCTACGAGGATTCGGTGAGCCCGGAGATCTACGAGCTGGAGCGCGCCGCGATCTTCAAGCGGGCCTGGCTCAATGTCGGCCGCGCAGAACAACTCCCGCGCAAAGGCAGCTACTTCACCAAGGAACTGAAAGCCGCCAACACGTCGATCATCGTCACCCGCACCACCGCCGGCGAGATCAAGGCCTACCACAACATCTGCCGGCACCGGGGCAACAAACTGGTGTGGAACGACATGCCGCACGAAGAAACCAAAGGCGTGTGCCGGCAATTCACCTGTAAGTACCACGCCTGGCGCTACGACCTGGACGGCAATCTGACCTTCGTGCAGCAGGAGGAGGAGTTCTTCGACCTGGACAAGAGCCGCTACGGGCTGGTGCAGGTGCACTGCGAGACATGGGAAGGATTCATCTTCGTCAACTTCGCCCCACAGCCTGAGCAGACACTGCGCGAGTTCCTCGGCCCGATGGTGTTGGCACTGGAGGGTTATCCGTTCGCCACCTTGACCTCTCGCTGGCACTACCGCTCCGAGGTGAACGCCAACTGGAAGCTCTACATGGACGCGTTCCAGGAGTTCTACCACGCCCCGGTACTGCACGCGAACCAGTCGCCGACCGCCTACTCGAAGGCCGCCGCAGAGGCCGGGTTCGAGGCACCGCACTACCAGTTGGACGGCCCACACCGGTTGGTCAGCACCTCCGGCGTGCGCGCCTGGGAGATGGCCGAGGAGATGCGCAAACCCATCGAGGACATCTGCCAGAGCGGGTTGTTCGGCCCCTGGGACAGCCCCGACCTGGGACCGATGCCGGTGGGCCTGAACCCCGCCAAATGCAACCCCTGGGGCCTGGATTCGTTCCAGCTGTTCCCCAACTTCGTCATCCTGTTCTGGGGTCAGGGCTGGTATCTGACGTACCACTACTGGCCCACCTCACCCACCACACACACCTTCGAGGGCAGCCTGTACTTCCCGAAGGCCCGCACCGCACGCGAACGCGTGGCGCAGGAACTGGCCGCGGCGTCGTTCAAGGAGTACGGCCTGCAGGACGCCAACACACTCGAGGCCACCCAGACCATGATCGGCACTCGCGTGGTGGAGGACTTCGTGCTCAACGACCAGGAGATCCTGCTGCGGCACCTGCACAGGGAAACCGCCTCGTGGATCGCGGACTACCAGCGGCAAGGAGTCTGAGATGACCGCCGTGCTGCCGGCCGCCTTCGCCGATCTGGAACCGTGGGCCGACTGGTGCCTGGCCAGTGAGGCACTGCGCTACGAGCGCCGCCTGCGCAGTTCCATGACCGATATGCAGGCCTTCTACGATGCGATCACCGCCCGCGCCGAGGATGCGATCGCCTACTGCGACAAGTTCCCCCTCGACGACATGCCCGACGATGCGGTCAATCTCATGCACCTGCTGTACTCGATGATCACCGTGTCGTTCCCGGTCGAGTGCTGGAAGCAGCCCCGCGTCCCGGATTCCGGTGCGACCAGTCTGGACTGTGTGTCCGAGCCGGGCCCGTGACGCTGGTCCTGCGGGCCGCGCGCTGGGCCGACGTGGTGACCGGCGCCGTGCACACACCCGCGGTGGTGGTGATCGACGGCCGGCGCATCGCTGCGGTCAATCCCACTGAGCCGCAACCCGACTCGGCAGAGATACTCGACCTGGGCGACGTCACGCTGCTGCCCGGGCTGATGGACATGGAGCTCAACCTGCTCATCGGTGGGCCCGGCGGACCGGAAGGCCTGCCCACTCCCCTGCACGGCGTCCAGGATGACCCCGCCTATCGCACCCTGCGCGGTGCGGTCAATGCGCGCACCACGCTGGAGGCGGGCTTCACGACGGTCCGCAACCTGGGCCTGATGGTGAAGACGGGTGGCTATCTGCTCGATGTCGCCCTGCAGCGTGCCATCGACCAGGGCTGGCATACCGGTCCGCGCATCTACCCGGCGGGCCACGCCGTCACCCCCTACGGCGGCCACCTCGATCCGACGGTGTTCCAGCGGCTGGCGCCCGGGGTGATGCCCCTGTCGGTGGCCGAAGGGATCGCCAACGGTGTTCCCGACGTGATCGCCTGCGTGCGTTATCAGATCAGGCACGGGGCCAAGCTGATCAAGGTGTCGGCGTCCGGGGGCGTGATGTCTCACAGCACTTCACCTGGTGCGCAACAGTATTCCGACGCCGAGTTCGCCGCCATCGCCGACGAGGCACACCGGGCCGGGGTGCGGGTGGCCGCCCACGCCGTGGGTGACACCGCCATCCAGGCCTGTATCCGCGCCGGCATCGACTGCATCGAGCACGGCTTTCTGGCCAGTGACGACACCCTGCAGATGATGGTCGACCACGGCACCTTCCTGGTGTCGACCACCTACCTCACGGACGCGATGGCCGTGGACCGGATCGCTCCCGAACTGCGCCGCAAAGCCGAGGAGGTGTTTCCCCGCGCCAGGGCGATGCTGCCCAAGGCCATCGCCGCCGGGGTCCGGATCGCCTGCGGAACCGACGCGCCCGCGATACCGCACGGCCAGAACGCCAAAGAACTCGCCGCGCTGGTCGATCGCGGTATGACGCCCATGCAGGCCCTGCGCGCGGCCACCGTGGTGGCCGCCGAGCTGATCGACGCCGACGACGAGCTGGGCAGGATCGCCCCGGGCTATCTGGCCGACCTCATCGCTGTACCCGGAGACCCGTCGCACGACATCACCGTCACCTCCGACGTCCGGTTCGTGATGAAGGACGGCGAGGTGGTCAGGCAGAGCGCTCAGGTCGGCGCTGACATGCGCTAACGTCGAGCCCGACGACGGAGGCGGGCATGGAACTGACCGACAACATCCTGTGGCTGCTCAAGCAGGCGTTCTACTTCTCACTGACCACGGTGAACGAAGCGGTCGCCGAGTACGGCGTGAGCACCGCCCAGATCGGGGTGCTGCGTCAGCTGGCCAATGAACCGGGTCTGTCCGGCGCCGAACTCGCCCGGCGGTTGCTGGTCAGCCCCCAGGGCGTCCAGACCGCCCTCACTGCGCTGGAGCGACGTGGACTGATCGAGCGTAAACAGGATCCGCAGCACGCACGCATCCTGCAGGCCTTCCTGACCGACGACGGCCGCGACCTGGCCGCCGCGGTGGTCAACGATGCGATCGCCGCGCACGAGCAGGTGTTCGGCGTGCTGACCGCCGAGGAGCAGCAGACACTGCGCGATCTGCTGGGCCGCGTGGTCGAAAAGGGAACCGGACACGAGCTTTTCGACGACCACATCGAAACCTGAGGCGATGTATCTCTAGTACTTGATACCAATGACAAGTAGTTGATACTCTCGCTGGGATGCCAGCTTCCGGAAGTGCCCCGTACGCGGTCGATGATGGTTTCGTGCCGTTGCGGGTCAAGCAGGTGGTGCGCGAAACCGCCGACACGGTGTCTCTGGTCTTCGACCAGAGCGGTGAATTCGCCTATGAGGCGGGCCAATATCTCACCCTGTCGGTTCGGATCGCCGGGCAGGAGCACCGCCGGTGCTACTCCATGTCGTCCTCCCCCAGACTGGGCGAGGACCTGCGCATCACCGTCAAACGCGACCGCGACGGTGTGGTGTCCAACTGGATCAACGACACCACCACCGCCGGTGACCTGATTCCAGCCGCACCCCCGCAGGGCCGGTTCGTCCTGCAGGACTCCGGGCGAGACATCGTGGCCTTCGCGGGCGGCAGCGGCATCACGCCGGTGTTCTCGCTGCTGCGATGTGCGCTGGCCACCACGTCGCGCACGTGCCGGTTGCTCTACGCCAATCGCAGCCGGGACTCGATCATCTTCGCTGACGCCCTGACCGAACTGTGCGAAAAGCACGGCGGCCGTTTCGATCTGACGCACCACCTCGACGACGAACGAGGCGTCCTGACCGTCGACACCGTGGTCTCGTTTGCCGGCGAGACCGACGCCGACATCTACGTCTGCGGACCCGGCCCCTTCATGGACATTGTGGAGACCTCCCTGCGGTCGGCGGGCGTCCCAGCCGACCGGGTGAAGCTGGAACGCTTCACCGTGACCCCTTCCGGCACCGTCGACTCGGTCACCGAAAAGGTGACCATCGAACTGGACCGCACGTCGGTCACCATCGACTACCGAGCCGGAAACACGCTGTTGCAGACGGCGCGATTGGCCGGACTGCGCGCACCCGCCTCGTGCGAAACAGGTTCCTGCGGAACGTGTATGGCGCAGGTGACCGAGGGCAGCGCACGGATGTTGAACAACGACGCACTCGACGACGACGAAGTGGCCGACGGCTGGGTGGTCACCTGCCAGGCCATGCCCACCAGCCGCACCGTGAAGGTGGTCTACGAATGACGGGGAACACCGTCGCGGTGGTGACCGGCGGCGGCTCCGGGATGGGCGAGGCCACCTGCCACGAACTCGCCCGTCGCGGACTGCAGGTGGCCGTACTGGACCTCGACGAGCAGGCAGCGCAACGGGTGACCAGCGACGTGCGGGCCGCCGGTGGGACTGCTCTGGGCGTCGGGGCCGACGTCACCGACCGCGGTAGCGTGGAGCACGCCTTCGCCAAGATCCGCAGCGAACTCGGCCCGGTGACGGTGTTGGTCACCAGCGCAGGCCAATTCGGCTTCGCACCGTTCCTCGAGATCAGCGACGTCGCCTGGGCCCGCATGATCGACGTCAACCTGACCGGCACCTTCCACTGCTGCCAGACGGCCCTACCCGACATGGTGGCCGCGCAGTGGGGCCGCATCGTGATGATCTCGTCGTCGAGCGCCCAGCGCGGGTCACCGTTCGCCGCACACTACGCCGCGTCCAAGGGCGCGGTGATCACGCTGACGAAGTCTCTGGCCCGCGAATTCGCCGGGCACGGCATCACCGTGAACAACATCCCCCCGTCGGGCATCGAGACACCCATGCAGCACCAGGGGCAGGCCGCCGGATTCCTGAAGTCCAACGAGGAGATCGCGGCCAACATCCCACTCGGCCGGTTGGGCAGCGGGGCGGACATCGCCGCGGCCGTCGGCTTTCTCTGCTCTCCCGAAGCAGGCTTCATCACCGGTCAGGTGCTGGGCGTCAACGGAGGTGCGGTGATGTGACAGCGTCTGCGATTTCACCATGGAGGTACCCATGACCCGTTCCCTGAGAACCCCCGAGGGCTCGTGGACCGAGCACTATCCCGAACTGGGCACCGGCCCGGTCTCGTTCGCCGACTCCACCTCACCGGAGTTCTACGCCCTGGAGCGTGAGGCGGTCTTCAAACGCGCGTGGCTGAACGTCGCCCGGGTGGAGGAGATCCCGGCACCCGGTGACTACGTCACCAAGGAGATCGAGGTCACCGAGTCGTCGGTGATCCTCATTCGTGGTGCGGACGGCGCGGTCCGGGCGTTCTACAACATCTGCCGACACCGCGGCGACAAGCTCCTGTGGGACGACTTCCCCGACCGCGAGACCTCCGGCAAATGCGCAGAACTGGTGTGCCGGCGTTGCCGCTGGCGGTGGGCACTCGACGGTTCGCTGATCCACGTGCCTGCGGAGGGCAGTTTCTTCGACCTCGACCACGCCGCATACGGTCTGGCCACGGTGCAGTGCGACATCTGGAACGGCTTCGTGTTCCTCAACTTCGACCCGCGGCCACGGCAGACGCTGCGGGATTTCCTGGGGCCCATGATCACCGGACTCGACGGCTACCCTTTCGGCAAGCTGACCGAGCGCTACGACTGGATGGCGCACAACAACAGCAACTGGAAGATCTTCGCCGACGCCTTCCAGGAGTACTACCACGTACCGTCATTGCACACTCAGCAGGTGCCGCCCGAAGTCCGCAAGCCCGGAGCGGGTTTCACCTGCGGCCACTTCCAGCTCGACGGACCTCACCGCCTGGTCTCGACGGCGGGGACCCGACGGTGGCTGCTGGCACCGGAATACATGTACCCGATCGAACGCGCCACCAGAAGCGGTCTGGTGGGGCCGTGGCGGACACCGGACATCGGTGAACTCCCCCGCGGGCTCAACCCCGGCGGCATCGAACCCTGGGGCATCAGCAACTTCCAGATCTTCCCTAATACCGAGATCCTGATCTACGGCGGCTGGTATCTGCTGTACCGCTACTGGCCCACCTCACACAACACCCACCGTTTCGAGGCCTACACATACTTCCACCCCGCCCGCACCGTGCGCGAACGCATCGAACACGAGGTTGCGGCGGTGGTGCTGAAGGAGTTCGCACTGCAGGACGCCGGCATGCTCGGCGGCACCCAGGCCGCGCTGGAGTACGGGATAGTCGACGACTATCCGCTCAACGACCAGGAGATCCTGGTCCGCCATCTGCACAAGGTGGCGGTGGACTGGGTGGACGCCTACCGGCGCGAGCAGGCGGAACTCTGATGCCGAACACCCTGCTGCCCAGTGCATTCGCAGAACTGGAGGGGCACGCCACAACCTGGTGCCTGGCCACCGAGACCGAGCGGTGGAACACCCGGCTGGCCAGCAACATGGCCGAGATGGAGCGCTTCTACGACGACTTCTTCCCCCGCCTGGAGGAAGCCATCGACTACTGCGATAAGTACGACCTGGACACCATGCCCGACGACGCGATCAACCTGCTGCGGCTGATCTATTCGCTGATCATGGTCGCGATGGCGGTGGAGATCATGCACCAGCCGGCTCCGGTCGACGCTGCCGACGCCGTGATGATCCGCACCGGCGAACCCACTCCCTGAAAGGCCCACCATGAGTGTGCTCACCCTCACCAAACTCACCCACTCCGTCGGCGCCGAAGTGGCCGACATCGACCCCGCGCGGCTGACCGACGACGACTCGGTCGCCGACGCGATCCTCGCGGCGCTGGAGGACAACGGCGTCCTGGTGTTCCGCGGGCTGCATCTGAAACCCGAAGCGCAGGTGGCCTTCTGCCGCCGCCTCGGTCAGATCGACCACTCGTCGGACGGTCACCATCCGGTGGCCGGCATCTACCCCATCACGCTCGACAAGTCCAAGAACGCCTCGGCAGCCTACTTGAAAGCAACCTTCGACTGGCACATCGACGGCTGCACGCCGTTGGGTGACGAGTGCCCGCAGAAGGCCACGGTGCTCTCGGCGCTGCAGGTGGCCCAACACGGCGGCGAGACGGAGTTCGCGAACTCCTACGCCGCCTACGACACGCTGCCCGCCGAGGACAAGGCGCGCTACTCGGCCCTGCGGGTGGTGCACTCTCTGGAGGCCTCGCAGCGCAGGGTGCACCCTGATCCCTCACCGGAACAGTTGGCGCGGTGGCGTTCCCGGCGCACCCACGAACATCCCCTGGTGTGGACGCACCGCAGTGGCCGCAAATCGCTGGTGCTGGGCGCCTCGGCGGACTACGTGGTGGGCATGGATGTCGACGAAGGCCGGGCACTGCTGAGCGCGCTGCTGGACCATGCCACCTCCGACGACAAGGTGTACAGCCATCGCTGGTCGGTGGGCGATACCGTCATGTGGGACAACCAGGGCGTGCTGCACCGCGCCGCGCCCTATGACCCGAACTCACCGCGCGAGATGCTGCGCACCACGGTGCTGGGCGACGAACCCATCACCTAGCCACCGTCGCCGGATCCGGGTTCAGTTCTTCCCGGGGAAATGCTTGACGATGCCTTCCTGCACCACGGTGGCGACGATGTTGCCGTCGGTATCGAAGAAGTGCCCGGTGCCCAGGCCGCGCGAATCCGACGCCACCGGCGAGGTGGTCGAGTACAGCACCCAGTCGTCGAACATCACCGGGCGGTGGAACCACACCGAGTGGTTGATGGTGACGGCGAAGATCCGGTCGAAACCCCACGACAGCCCGTGAGTGGTGATGATGGAGTCGAGAACCGTTGTGTCCGAGGAATATACGAGTGCGGCGTGGTGCAGCACCGGGTCTTCGGGCATCGGCCTCTCGGTCTTCATCCACACCCGGTTGTGGGGCAGCCGGCCGCCCTTGTCACGCATCACCCAGGCCGGGTCGTTGGTGTAGCGCCACTCGATGGGCTTGAGCGCCGCCACGAACAGCGGCACCGTTTCCTCGTAGCCCTTCAGTAGCTCGGTGATCTTCGGGAGGTCGTGCGGCGGCGCCACGTCGGGCATCTCCGCGCTGTGCTCCAGACTGCGACCCCCGGCCAGGAACGAGACGAACGCAGTCGTCAGCAGCTGGCCGTCCTGCGTGACGTCGACGCGCCGGTTGGCGAACCGCCGTTCGTCACGCAGCCGCACGACGGTGAATTCCAGATCTTTCTCCGGGTCTCCTCCGGAGATGAAATGCGCCGACAGCGCGTTCGGGGGCAGCTGATGAGGCACCGTGCGGCTGGCCGCCACGAATGCCTGCGCCATCATCTGGCCCCCGAACGTGCGGATCGGGTTCTTGCTGGGGTGCCGCCCGGTGAACGCGTCGTCGCCGGCGGCGCGGAGATCCAGCACGGCCAGGAGCTCGTCGAAGTCGGAGCCGGCTGGCACGTGAACCTCCTGTTGATCGCTACGCGTGGTCGTCCTCGCCGATCCGGTGCACATGGATCAGGTTGGTCGAGCCTACTGTGCCCGGAGGAGCACCGGCGACGATGACCACCAGGTCACCCCGCTTGTACCGGCCGAGCGCCAGCAGCGACTGGTCCACCTGACGGATCATGCCGTCCGTGGTCTGGATGTGCGGCACGATGAACGTCTCGGTACCCCAGGTCAGCGCCAACTGGCTGCGGATCTCCGGCAGCGCCGTGAACGCCAGCAACGGCAGCGGCGTGTGCAGCCGGGCCAGGCGGCGCACGGTGTCGCCGGACTGGGTGAACGCCACCAGTGCCTTGGCGTCGAGCCGCTCGCCGATATCGCGGGCGGCGTAGGAGATCACACCGCGCTTGGTACGCGGAACGTGCGTCAGCGGCGGGGCGGCGGTCGAGTTCTCTTCGACCGCCGAGACGATGCGGGCCATGGTCCGCACCGCTTCCAGCGGGTACTTGCCCACTGACGTCTCACCGGACAACATCACCGCGTCAGCGCCGTCGAGCACCGCGTTGGCGACGTCGGACGCCTCGGCACGGGTGGGCCGGGAGTGCTCGATCATCGACTCGAGCATCTGGGTGGCCACGATCACCGGCTTGGCATTCTCGCGGGCCATCTGGATGGCGCGCTTCTGCACCAGCGGGACCTCTTCGAGCGGCAGCTCCACACCGAGGTCACCACGGGCGACCATGATGGCGTCGAAGGCGAGCACGATGGCCTCGAGGTTGTCGATGGCCTCCGGCTTCTCCAGCTTGGCGATGACGGGCACCCGGCGGCCCACCCGGTCCATCACCTCGTGCACCAGCTCGATATCGGCGGGTGAGCGCACGAAGGACAGCGCGATGAAGTCGACGCCCAGCTTGAGGGCGAATTCCAGGTCCGCGATGTCCTTCTCCGACAGCGCGGGCACCGACACGTTCATACCGGGCAGCGACAGGCCCTTGTTGTTGCTGACGCGACCACCCTCGGTCACCTTGCAGATGACATCGTCGCCTTCGACGCTCTCGACCGTCAGGCCGACGTTGCCGTCGTCGACCAGCAACCGGTCCCCCGGTGAGGCGTCGTGGGCAAGCTGTTTGTAGGTCGTGGACACCCGGTCGTGCACGCCGAGGACGTCCTCGACGGTGATCCGGACCGTCTCCCCGGTGGCCCACAGGGTGGCGCCGGTGTTGAACCGGCCGAGGCGGATCTTCGGGCCCTGGAGGTCGGCGAGGATGCCCACCGCCCGGCCGGACAGATCGGAGGCGTTGCGCACCCGCTTGTAGTTGGCCTCGTGGTCGCTGTGCTCGCCATGGCTGAAGTTCAGCCGGGCGACATCCATGCCCGCTTCGACGAGAGCTCTGACTTGTTCGTCTGTTCCAACAGCTGGTCCGAGAGTACAAACGATCTTGCCGCGTCTAGTCACGACGACTCAGCATAGTCGCAGTCCGGAACCATCTCGACCGATACAGATGTGTTGGCGCATTCGTCACTTTGCTGACATCCTCCCGAAGTCAGATAACGCGGAATTCGCCGGCTCGTGGCAGTAGCTACACAACCGCCAACGGCAGCGCGGACGGCCGGACCGGCGCCGGCAGATCCGACTCCCCCATCAGGAACACGTCGACCGCATGCGCGGCCGCGCGGCCCTCCGCGATCGCCCAGACCACCAGGGACGCGCCCCGGTGCGCGTCACCGCAGACGAACACACCGGGTGCGGTGGTCTGCCAGTCCGACCCGCACGGCAGCGCGCCACGCCGGTTGAGCTCCAGACCGAGGCCGTCGAGCAGCGGCATGTGCTCGACACCGTCGAAGCCGATCGCCAGCAACGCCAGATCACAGGGCAGCGTCAACGGCTCACCGACGGGTGAGATGATGCGCCGACCGTCGGCGTCGCGGGTCACCCGGACCTCGGCGATCTCGATGGCCCGGAGGTTGCCGTCGTCATCGCCGACGAAACGCTGCACCGCCACTTCGTAGCGGCGCAGACCGCCTTCGGCGTGGGCCGGCGAGGTCTTGGTGCGCAGCATCAGCGGCCACGTCGGCCACGGTGTCAGCTCCTCGTCCCGCAACTCCGGAGGTTCGGGGTTGTAGTCGAGCTGGGTGACCGACGCCGCGCCCTGGCGGTGGGCCGTGCCGAGGCAGTCGGCCCCGGTGTCGCCGCCGCCGATGATGACGACGTGTTTACCGGCCGCTGAGATCGGCGAGGGCCCGTCGCCTTCGCATTCCCGGTTGGCCGGCACCAGGTGCTCCATCGCCAGGTGCACACCCGCGAGATGACGACCTTCGACGTCGTTGTCCCGGCCGCGCAGTGCGCCGACGGCCAGCACCACCGCGTCGAACCGGGACCGCAGTTCCTCCACGGACAGATCGACGCCGACCTCACAGTCGGTGACGAAGCGGGTGCCCTCGGCGCGCATCTGCGCCAGCCGTTGGTTCAGCGTCGCCTTCTCCAGCTTGTATTCCGGGATCCCGTACCGCAGCAGCCCACCCAGACGGTCGTCACGCTCGTAGACCGTGACGTTGTGACCGGCGCGGGTGAGTTGTTGTGCCGCAGCCAGTCCCGCCGGGCCCGACCCCACGACGGCGACGCTGCGGCCGGTGGCGATCGCCGCGGGTTGCGGTTCGACGGTGCCGTCCATCCAGGCCTGGTCGGCGATGGACTGCTCGATGCGCTTGATGGTCACGCTGCCGCCGGTGTCCTGCTCGGATATCGACAGCACACACGCCGATTCACAGGGCGCCGGGCACAGCCGGCCGGTGAACTCCGGGAAGTTGTTGGTGGCGTGCAGCCGTTCCGAGGCGGCTTCCCAGCGGCCCCGCCGCACCAGGTCGTTCCATTCGGGGATCAGATTGCCCAGCGGGCAACCGGCGGTCCCCGAATGGCAGAACGGGATGCCGCAGTCCATGCACCGGCGGGCCTGCTGACTCACCTCGGCAGCGCGCTGGTGGGGATCCTGGGCCTCGTAGACCTCACGCCAGTCGCCCACGCGTTCGTCGACCGGCCGTTTGGTGGCCTCGACCTTGGGCACCTGAAGAAATCCCTGTGGGTCAGCCACGTGTCGCCTCCATGATCGCGGTATCGACGTCACGCCCCTCGGCCTTGGCCATCCGGGTGGCTTGCAGCACCCGCTGGTAGTCGGTGGGCATGATCTTGGTGAATTGAGCACTGCGCCTTGGCCAGTCGGCCAGTATCGAGGTGGCCACGGTGCTTCCGGTGTACTGGGCGTGCTTGGCGATGACACCGCGCAGCCAGAGCAGATCTTCGGGGTCCATCGCCTGCAACTCCACCATCGCGGTGTTGACCTTGGCCGGATCCAGCCCCAGGACATAGGCGATGCCACCCGACATCCCGGCCGCCATGTTGCGGCCGCATGCGCCGAGCACCACCACACGACCGCCGGTCATGTACTCGCACGCGTGATCACCCACACCTTCGGTGACGGCCAGCGCCCCGGAGTTGCGGGCGGCGAACCGCTCACCGACGCGCCCGCGCAGGTACACCTCACCGGAGGTGGCCCCGTACAGCAGGGTATTACCGGCGATCACGTTGTCCTCGGGCAGGAACAACACGTCCTCGGGCGGGCGGACGACGATCTTGCCGCCCGAGAGTCCCTTGCCCACATAGTCGTTGGCGTCCCCGACCAGATCGATGGTGACGCCTGGCGGCAGGAACGCCCCCAGCGACTGACCGGCCGAACCCGCCAGCTTGACCGTGATGGTGTCCTCCGGTAGCCCGGCCGCACCGTAGCGGCGGGTGACCTCCGAACCCAGCAGGGTGCCGACCGTGCGGTTGACATTGCGCACGGGCAGCTCGAGGGTCACCGGATGCGCGTCTTCGAGTGCGCCCTCGGCGAGTGCCACCAACGTCTGGTCGAGTGCATGCTCCAGGCCGTGGTCCTGATCGCGGAGGCGTCGGCGCTGCGGCAACGTGGCACCGTGGGCGTCGGTGGGCACCGCGAAGATGGGGCTCAGGTCCAGCCCCTTGCTCTTCCAGTGCGCCACGCCGGCGTCGGTGTCGAGCACCTCGGCATGGCCCACGGCTTCGTCGATGCTGCGGAAACCCAACTCCGCGAGGTACTTCCGGATGTCCTCGGCGATGAAGCGGAAGTAGTTCTCGACGAACTCCGGCTTGCCGTTGAACCGGGCCCGCAGTTCGGGGTTCTGCGTGGCGACACCCACCGGGCAGGTGTCGAGGTGGCAGACCCGCATCATGATGCAGCCCGACACGATCAGCGGTGCCGTGGCGAAACCGAACTCCTCGGCGCCCAGCAGCATCGCCACGATGACGTCACGGGCGGTGCGCATACCGCCGTCGCACTGCACGGTGATGCGGTCACGCAGGCCGTTGAGCACCAAGGTCTGCTGGGTGTCGGCCAGGCCGATCTCCCACGGCGCGCCGGCGTGCTTGAGTGAGGTCAGAGGCGCCGCACCGGTACCGCCGTCGTACCCGGAGATCAGCACCACGTCTGCGTGCGCCTTCGACACCCCGGTGGCGACGGTGCCGACGCCCACCGAACTGACCAGCTTCACGTGGATCCTGGCCTTGTCATTGGCGTTCTTGAGATCGTGGATCAGCTGCGCCAGATCCTCGATGGAGTAGATGTCATGGTGCGGCGGCGGGGAGATCAGTCCGACTCCCGGCGTCGAGTGCCGGGTCTTGGCGATGTTCGGGTACACCTTGTAGCCCGGAAGCTGGCCGCCCTCACCCGGTTTGGCGCCCTGAGCCATCTTGATCTGGATATCGCTGGCGTTGACCAGATAGTCACTGGTGACGCCGAAACGCCCGGAGGCCACCTGCTTGACGGCACTGCGCCGGCGCGGATCGTAGAGCCGGTCCACATCTTCACCGCCCTCGCCGCTGTTCGAGCGCCCGCCCAGGTTGTTCATGGCGATGGCCATGGTCTCGTGGGCTTCGGCCGAGATGGACCCGTAACTCATCGCCCCGGTGTTGAACCGCTTACAGATCTCGTCGGCCGATTCGACCTCGTGCAGCGGAACCGGTGGGCGTAGACCCTTCTTGAAGGTGAACAATCCACGCAGCGCGCCGCCTTCACGAGCCAGCCGATCGACCTCCTCGGAGTACTTCTCGAACACCTCATAGCGCCCGGTGCGGGTCGAATGCTGAAGCAGGAAGACCGTTTCCGGGGTGAACAGATGCAGCTCACCGTCGCGGCGGAACTGGTACTCGCCACCCACCGACAAGCGCCGGTGCGCCCGTTCGGTCGGGTTCTCCGGGTACGCCCGCCGGTGGCGGAACCTGACCTCCTCGGCGAGAACGTCCAGGCCGACACCCCCGAGCTGGCTCACGGTGCCGGTGAGGTACTCGTCGACGACACCGCGGTCCAGGCCGATGGCCTCGAAAGCCTGTGCGCCGGTGTAGGAGCCGACAGTCGAGATGCCCATCTTGCTCATCACCTTCATGACGCCCTTGCCGAGCGCCTTGAGGTAGTTGCGTACCGCGGCCGCTGTCTCGATGCCGGTGAGCTCACCCTCGCGGATCAGGTCCTCGATCGACTCGAAGGCCAGATACGGGTTCACCGCCGCGGCGCCGAAACCGATCAGCAGCGCGATGTGGTGCACCTCGCGGGCGTCACCGCTTTCGACCACCAGCGCCACCTTGGTGCGCTCCTTGGTGCGCACCAGGTGGTGGTGCACGGCCGAGACCGCCAGCAGCGACGGGATGGGCGCCCGGGTGTGGTCGGAGTCGCGGTCGGAGATGACAAGGGTGCGGGCGCCTTTGGTGATGGCTTCGCAGGCGCGCAGCCGCAGGTCCTCGATCGCGTCGGCCAGCCCTTCCCCACCACGCTCGACCTCGTAGAGGGCGCGCAACACCGTGGTCTTCAGCCCGGGATGCTCGTTGTCGTCGTTGATGTGGACGACCTTGTTGAGCTCGTCGTTGTCGAGCACCGGCCACGACAGCAGAATCTGCCGGCACGACGCCGCCGACGGCTCCAGCAAGTTCTGCTCGGGTCCCATCACCCGGGCCATCGAGGTGACGATCTCCTCGCGGATCGCATCCAGGGGTGGATTGGTCACCTGCGCGAAGAGTTCCACGAAATAGTCGTAGAACAGCCGCGAGCGTTGTGAGAGGACAGCGGCCGGGGTGTCGGTACCCATGGAGCCCAGGGGCTCACCGCCGGATGCCGCCATGGGAGTGAGCATGAGCCGCAGGTCTTCTTCGGTGTAACCGAAGGCGATCTGCCGGCGCACCACCGACTCGTGATTGGGTTGGACGCGGTTGCGGTCGGGCAGCGTCTTGAGATCGAGCAGCCCGGCATGCAGCCACTCCGAATACGGTTGCGCCGCGGCCAGTTCGTCCTTGATCTCCTGATCGGAGATGATCCGGCCCTGCGCGGTGTCGACCAGGAACATCTTGCCCGGCTCGAGCCGGCCCTTGGCCACCACCTCGGCCGACGGCACGTCCAGGACACCGCTTTCGCTGGCCAGGATGATGCGGTCGTCGATGGTGCGCCACCACCGGCCCGGACGAAGGCCGTTGCGGTCCAGCACGGCACCGACAACGGTGCCGTCGGTGAAGGTGACGCAGGCCGGGCCGTCCCACGGCTCCATGATCGAGGCGTGGAACTGGCAGAACGCGCGGCGCTGCGGGCTCAGGTCGGCGTTGTTCTCCCACGCCTCGGGAATCATCATCATCACCGCGTGCGGCAGGCTGCGCCCACCCAGGTGAAGCAGTTCCAACGTCTGGTCGAACGACGCCGAGTCCGAGGACTCCGGGGTGCAGATCGGTGACAACCGCGCGAGGTCGCCGCCGATCAGCGAGCTGGCCAGCATGGCTTCGCGGGCGTGCATACGGTTGCGGTTGCCGCGGACGGTGTTGATCTCACCGTTATGGGCCACGAAGCGGAACGGGTGGGCCAGCGGCCACGACGGAAATGTGTTGGTGGAGAAGCGGCTGTGCACGATCGCGATGGCACTGCGACAGCGTTCGTCGCGCAGATCCGGAAAGTACTTCGGCAGCTGCATCGTGGTGAGCATGCCTTTGTAGGTGATGGTGCGGCTGGACAGTGAGACGAAGTAGACGCCGCTGCCGGTCGACTTGATCTCCGAGGTCATGTGGCCGGCCCGCTTGCGCAGCGGGTAGACGCGCCGGTCCAGATCGAGGCCGCAGAGCCGTTGGCCCTCAGCGTCGGCGGGAGCGGCGACGAACAGTTGTGCCATGTGCGGCATACAGCCCAAAGCGGTATCCCCCACCTCGGCGCCGGCGGGATCGACGGGCACAGTGCGCCAGCCGAGAACCTCGATGCCTTCCTCGGCCGCGATCTCCTCGACACGGGCCCGGGCCGCTGTGCGCGCCACCGGATCCTGCGGCAGGAAGCAGATGCCGGCGGCGAATGTGTTGCTTCCGTCGGCGGCCGGGGCGGGCAGTTCGAAATCGACCATTTCGCGCAGCAAGTCCACCGGCAACTGCAGCAGAATTCCGGCGCCGTCACCGCTGTTGGGTTCCGCGCCGGCCGCCCCCCGGTGTTCGAGGTGTTCCAGCGCGATCAACCCGTCGGCGACGATCGAGTGCGACCGTCGGCCCTTGATGTCGGCGACCATCGCGACACCACAGGAGTCGCGCTCCTGCTCGGGGTCGTAGAGTCCCTGTGCTTGCGGCACTGCCGAGAAAAGCATCCATGCACCTCCGCAGTCGGAACTGCGGGAAGGTGAGCGCCTCCGTCCACGAGGGACATTCAGATCTCAGTACTGGCCGCAGTCTGATGTGTGAAACCCGGGACTGCACCGGCCCGACACTGGTGGCGCACCCACTCGCAGGGGTTGCTCCACCGACTGTCGAGTGTAACAGCGCTGTTGCCGAGCTACCCGCCGAGAAGCGTCGGGACCAGCGGAAAGCCAGGGACATTGCGCACCACGGTCCAGACCACGGCCGCCGCGACCAGAACGGCGACCGCCGGAACGGGCCAGACCCGCAGGCGACGGCGCCGTCGCACCATCACCCACAACGCGACGAGGGGCACGGCCACCAACAGGAACACGTTATCGATCACCGCGGCACCGAGATCGCCGTGCAGGAGATCGTGGGTCATCCGCAGGCCACCACAGCCCGGGCAGTACCACCCCGTCAGCGCATGGAACGGGCACGGCGGGAACAGCGCCCCGGGCTGGTGCGGGTCGCGGAGACCGATGTACGCCAGACCTCCGGCCAGCACCGCCCCCGTGCCGAGCGTCGTGGCGAGACGGGCGCGGCGAGAAGCTGCTGCCTGCGCGTCAGGTTCCATCACGCAGTGGACGGCCCTGCGGGTCGCGCACCTTGTCGGTGAGGATCAGGATGGCGTCGATGATGCCCCAGATGACGGCGCCGATACCGCAGGTGACCAGACCCACGATCAGCTGCGCCACGCCCAGGCCGATATAGCCCATGTACATGCGGCCGACGCCGACCAGGCCGAACAGGCCGAGCAACTGCAGCAGCCCGGCGACGATCTTGGACTTCTCGGAGAACGGTTCACCGGTGACCGGGTGACGGCCATAGGGGGCGGCGGGGTCGTAGTAAGAACCCGGGTAGCCGCCCGGGGGTGGGTACTGGCCAGCGGGTTGCCCGTAGTCCGCCGGCGGTGGCGGGTAACTGGACTGCGGCGGCGGGGTGGAGCCCTCCCACGCGTTGGAGCCGGGATTGGAACCGAACTGGGGGTCCGTCATACCGCCAAGGATGCCAGATCATGCGCACCCGAATGCCGGTCCGCGCGCACCTTTCGGGCTTTCCTCCACCACTTTTCTGGCTTTCCCTAACCTGGAGGCATGCGACCTGTTCCCGACGTACCCGGCCCCGGGCAGGAGTCGGTGTGGGACTACCCGCGGCCACCGCGAGTCGAGGCCGTCGAATCCACCATCACCATCGAACTGGGTGGCCAGACCGTCGCGTCGACCAAGCACGCGTGGCGGGTGCTCGAAACCAGCCATCCGCCGACGTTCTACCTGCCGGCCAGTGCGTTCAACGACGGGGTGCTGCGCGGCGCCGCGGGCTCGTCCTGGTGCGAATGGAAAGGGCAGGCCAGCTACTTCGACGTGGTGACGCCCGCGCGGACCGCGTTACGGGCGGCGTGGACGTACCTGCGGCCCACCCCGGGATTCGAGGCGATCGCCGGGGCCGTAGCGGTGATGGCCGCCGCGGTGGACCGGTGCACGGTCGACGGTGAGGCGGTGACACCGCAGCCCGGCGGCTTCTACGGAGGCTGGATCACGCGCTCGGTGGTGGGGCCCTTCAAGGGAGTCCCCGGGTCGATGGGCTGGTAGCCCCCGTCAGCCGCGGCGGCGCCGGATCAGCCGACCCAGCCGGGATACCGGTCCCTGCCCGGGGGCCGGGGGCGTGGTGACAACGGTGTAGTCGCTGGCCGACGCTTCGCTTTCAGCGGGCTGCTCCTCGCCGACTTGGTCATCGACCTCGACCTGTTCATCGACATCGGCCTTGGCGTCCGGCTGATCGAGTGCATCCTGCTGCTCAGAGACCGGCTCCGCGACCTCACCCTCAGCGTCGTCATCATCTGATGACGACCCAGCGGGCTCGCCCTCGGCAGCCTCTTCCTCCACGGCGGCCTGCTCATCAACATCGGCCTTGGCGTCCGACGGGTCGAGCTCCTCCTGCTGCTCAGAGACCGGCTCCACGACCGCAGCGTCACCCTCCGACAGATCCGCCAAGCCCTCCTCGATGATCAGCTCAGCGTCGTCATCATTTGATGACGACCCAGCGCCCTCACCCTCGGCAGCCTCTTCCTCGGCAGCGGCCTGCTCATCAACATCGGCCTTGCCGTCCGGCTGGTCGAGCTCCTCCTGCTGCTCGGAGACCGGCGCGCCGGACACCTCGGCCGTGATGTCGTCGAGCTCGTCTGCGCTGACGGGATCGTGATCCTCGTCGATCAGCTCGGCGTCTGCGGTGGGTTCCGCTTCGGACTCCACCTCGGCCTCGTCGATCAGCGCCTCGCCTTCGGCGGCCTCTTCCTCGGCAGCGGCCTGCTGATCGACCGCAACCTTCGCATCCGGCTCGTCGAGTTCCTCCTGCTGCTCCGACACCGGTCCCTCGGCCTCGTCATCGGCCTCGCCCCAGAGACTGTCCAGGTCCTCTTCGTCGACGGGATCATGGTCCTCGTCGATCAGTTGCGCATCCTCGGCCAGGGCCGCGGACGCGATCACCAGGTCGCCGTCCGCGGTGGCCTCGGCTTCGACGATGGCCTGGTCCTCCGGGTCGGACTCGACATCGTCCGCATCGGTCGCGACGGCATCCGGGTCATCGTCTCGGTGACCTTCGGCGCTCGTGGCCTCCGGCTGGGCTTCTTCCTTGACCGCGACAGTGGCCGCAGCGACGACACCTGTGGTGGCGGCGGCCTTGACGAGTTCCTTCTCGACACCGACCGCCGGCTCGCGGTCCTCGCCGTCGCGCGGCGGCGCAGCATCAGTACCGGTGCCGCGCAGCGTCTCCGGCGCTTCCCGTCCCTTGGGCGCCAGGATGAAGTAGACGATCGCGCCGATGAACACGAAGGTCGCGGTGAACGAGTTGATGCGGATACCCGCGATGAGAGTCGCGAAGTCGTCGCGCAGCAGTTCGACGCCGAAACGACCTATGCAATAGCCGGCCACGTAGAGCGCGAACAGCCGTCCGTGCCCGAGCTTGAACCGGCGATCCACATAGAGCAGCGCCGCGAAAACCAACAGGTTCCACAACAACTCGTAGAGGAACGTCGGATGAACCACATAGGCGACGTCACCGGTGGACACTCCGTTGAGCGAGTGCACGTCGATGATTCCGGACGGGTCGCGGCGGTAGAAGATCTCCAGACCCCACGGCACATCGGTCGGGCGCCCGTAGAGCTCCTGGTTGAAGTAGTTACCCAGGCGTCCGATGGCCTGCGCCAGCACGATGCCCGGGGCGATCGCGTCACCGAAGGCGGGCAGCGGAATGCCATGGCGCCTACAGCCGATCCATGCGCCGACCGCACCGAGTGCCACCGCACCCCAGATTCCCAGGCCGCCATCCCAGATCCGCAGGGCAGCAGCAGGACCGGCCCCGTCGGCGCCGAAATAGGTCTGCCAGTCGGTGAGCACGTGATAGAGCCGGCCGCCGATCAGGCCGAACGGCACCGCCCACAGGGCGATGTCGTAGATGACTCCGCGCTCACCGCCGCGGGCCTCCCACCGGCGATCGCCGATGACGAGCGCAGCGATGATGCCGATGATGATGAACAGGGCATAAGCACGAAGTGGGAACGGGCCCAGATGCCACACCCCCTGCGACGGGCTGGGGAAGGCGGCCAGAAGCGTCGTGCTCACCCAGGAACCTCGGTCACTTTCTGCCGGACACCGGCTGCGAGTTCTTTGGCCAGCGCGGTCATCGACGCCACTCCGCCGGGGCCCTCACCGAGCGCCGCCACCAACGCCGAACCGACGATGACACCGTCCGCATACGAACCGATCTCGGCGGCCTGCTCCCGCGAGCGCACACCGAGTCCGACGCCGACAGGGATGTCCGACACCGCCTTGACCCGGGCCACCAGTTCCGGCGCGGCGTTGGACACCGCGTCACGCGCGCCGGTGACCCCCATGGTGGAGGCGGCATAAACGAATCCGCGGGAGGCCTCGACGGTGGCGGCCAGGCGTTCCGGCGTCGACGACGGCGCCACCAGGAAGATGCGGTCCAACTGATGAGCATCCGAGGCGGCAAACCAGTCGTCTGCCTCGTCGGGGATCAGATCAGGGGTGATCATGCCGGCGCCGCCGGCCGCGGCCAGGTCGCGGGCCCACGCGTCGACGCCGTAGCGCAGCACGGGGTTCCAGTACGACATCACCACCGCGCTGCCACCCCGGTTGCTGATGGCTTCGACGGCGCGCAGCGCATCACGCACCCGCACGCCGCGCTGCAGCGCGACATTGGTGGCGGCGGCGATGGTCGTGCCGTCCATGCCGGGATCGGAGTACGCGATCCCCACCTCGATGAGGTCGCAGCCGGCGTCCACCAGCGCGGTCATCGCGTCGATCGACGTCTGGACGTCCGGATAACCGGTGGGCAGATATCCGATCAGTGCGGCCCGGTTTTCCTTGCGGCAGGCTTCGAACAGCGGACCCAACTTGCTCATGACTGCACAGCCTCGTCGTCGAGCAACCCGAACCACTTCGCCGCGGTCGCGACGTCCTTGTCCCCGCGCCCGGACAGGTTGACGATGATCACCGCACCCGGTCCCATCTCGACACCCAGCTTGAGCGCTCCCGCAACCGCATGCGCGGATTCGATCGCGGGGATGATGCCCTCGGTGCGGCACAACAGCCCGAACGCATCCATGGCTTCGGTGTCGGTGATCGGCCGGTACTCGGCGCGCCCGAGGTCCTTGAGCAGCGCGTGCTCGGGTCCCACCCCGGGATAGTCCAAACCTGCGGAAATGGAATGGGATTCGATGGTCTGACCGTCTTCGTCCTGCAGGAGGTAGGAGAACGAGCCCTGGAACGCGCCGGGTGAACCGCCGGTGAATGTGGCTGCGTGCCTTCCGGTTTCGACGCCATCGCCGGCGGCTTCATAGCCCACCAGGCGCACACCGGGGTCGTCGATGAACGCATGGAAGACACCGATGGCGTTGGATCCCCCACCGATGCACGCGGTGACAGCATCGGGCAGTCGGCCCGCCTGCGCCTGGATCTGCACGCGCGCCTCGAGCCCGATGATCCGTTGGAAGTCGCGCACCATCGTCGGGAACGGATGCGGCCCCGCGGCGGTGCCGAAGCAGTAATAGGTGTTGTCGGCGTGGGCCACCCAGTCCCGGAAGGTCTCGTTGATGGCGTCTTTGAGGGTTCGTGAACCTGACTCCACCGACACCACTTCGGCGCCGAGCAACCGCATGCGGGCGACGTTGAGCGCCTGCCGCGCCGTGTCGACGGCTCCCATGTAGATGACGCATTCCAGATCCAACAGCGCACACGCCGTGGCGGTGGCCACCCCGTGCTGGCCGGCGCCGGTCTCGGCGATCACCCGGGTCTTGCCCATCTGCTTGGCCAGCAACGCCTGACCCAGCACATTGTTGATCTTGTGAGAACCCGTGTGGTTCAGGTCTTCTCGCTTGAGGAACAGGCGAGCGCCACCGGCATGCTCGGACAGTCGCTTCGCTTCGTACAGCGGCGAAGGACGTCCGCTGTAGTGCGTCTGCAGCCGATCCAGGGTGTCGAGGAATTCCTGGTCGCTGCGCGCCTTTTCGTAGGCGGCGGTGACCTCTTCGATCACCGCCATCAGCGCCTCGGGAACCAGTCGCCCGCCGTACCGTCCGAAATGCCCGCGGGCATCGGGATCGTGGATGGTGGGCTCGGCGATGGCCGCGCTCGAGCGCGGCAAGTCAGAATTGGACACGTCAGCCATCAGAGTCGGTGGGTGCGCGAGCGGGCCATCAGCACGCTAGCGCGCGGGTTTCGGGCAGGACGGGTGTGTTCCGGCGGTCACCAGATCGGCCACCGCGGAACGCGGGTCCCCACTGGTGACCAGGCCTTCGCCGACAAGCACTGCATCGGCTCCGGCACCGGCGTAGGCCAGCAGGTCGGCGGTACCGCGCACGCCGGATTCGGCAACCCGGATCACGTCGCTGGGCAGTCCGGGAGCGATACGGGCGAAGCAGTCCCGGTCCACTTCCAGGGTCTTGAGGTCGCGGGCGTTGACGCCGATGACCTTGGCCCCGGCCTGCAGTGCGCGGTCGGCTTCTTCCTCGGTGTGCACCTCCACCAGGGCGGTCATCCCCAGCGATTCGGTGCGCTCGAGCATCGATTCCAGCGCCGGCTGTTCCAGTGCGGCCACGATGAGCAGCAACATGTCGGCGCCGTGCGCGCGGGCTTCATGAATCTGATACGGCCCGACCACGAAGTCCTTGCGCAGCACCGGAATGGTGACGGCGGCGCGCACCGCGTCCAGGTCCGCCAGCGATCCGTGGAACCGGCGTTCCTCGGTGAGCACGCTGATGACGCGGGCACCGCCGCTCTGGTAGGCGCGGGCCAGGTCGGCCGGGTCGGCGATGTTGGCCAGTGGACCGCGTGACGGGCTGGCGCGCTTGACCTCCGCGATCACGCCGATACCGGGTTCACGCAGTGCTGCCATCACATTGCGGGGCGGGGGCGCGGCGTTGGCGGCGGCCTTGACCTCAGCCAGGCTGATGATCGCCTCGCGGGCGGCAACGTCAGCGCGGACTCCCTCGATGATTGAGTCGAGGACGGTCGCCGAACTCATCCCTGCCGGTCCCTTCTGATCTCCCGCCGGGTGGTGAGGTGGCTGTCCACCTGGACCGGGTGATACCCGACCACGACCCGAAGTTGTCCCTGAAGGGTAGCCGCTGAACGGCTTCGGATGTTCACCGGCCCTCCTTGTCGGGACCGGGATCCGGCGGCACGGCGGAGCTGCCTGCGCCAGCTGTCGGATCACGACCTTCGTCCAGGGCATCCCAGATCATGCGCTCGGACATGGTGGCGTCCCCGTCGGAGTGGTCCGGCAGCTGGTCCTCGGCGGTTTCGCGGGCGGCGGCGCGGCGGGCGGCCGGAGCGACGTACTTGGTGGTGGTGCCCTTACCTGCCCCGGCCGAGCGCATGAGGAGCACGGCGGCCAGCAGTGTGCACACAGCCGCGATCAGCGTCAGCACAGCGCCCCAGTGATGACGCTGGCTGCCGACCAGCGACGCCACCGTCACCTCCGCGAGGTCGGCGCCGCGTACGGAGACGTCGCGCACCACCCACTGAGTGATGCCCAGATACGCGGTGACCCCGCTGACCAGGGCGACCAGGATGGCGAGCGCGCGCAGCGGCCATCCGCGTACCGCCAGCACCGCCACCGCGGCAGCCAGCAGCAGCAACGCCAGCGGCAGCAACGCCGTCGACCAGGCGGCGCCGTTCAACGAGATGGTCTTGGGCTGGCCCAGCCCGTCGAAGCTGGTGACCTCCACCCAGGGCAGCCGCGAGGCCACCCACAGCCCCAACGCGGCCAGCACCAACAGCAGCTGGGCGATGCGGATCATCCGCCGCCCGCGCTGCTCGCGTGCCTCGTCGGTGGTCACGCTACGGAGTCCTCAGCGTTTCGGCGGCCGCCACGGCGTTGAGCACGGCTTTGGCCTTGTTGGCCGATTCGGTGTACTCGTAGGGGCCGTTGGAGTCGGCCACGACGCCGCCGCCGGCCTGGACATAGGCCGTGCCGTCACGCATCAGCGCTGTCCTGATGGCGATGGCGAAATCAGCGTTACCGGCGAAGTCCAGATACCCGAGCACCCCGCCGTAGAGGCCGCGCCGCGTCTTCTCGACCTCTTCGATGAGTTCCATGGCCCGTACTTTCGGCGCTCCCGACAGCGTGCCGGCCGGGAAACACGCGGTGACGGCGTCGAGTGCGGTGCGTCCCTCGGCCAGCAGGCCGGTGACGGTGGAGACCAGGTGCATGACGTGGCTGTAGCGCTCGATGTGGCTGTAGTCCTCGACGCGCACGGTCCCCGGTACGCAGACGCGGCCCAGGTCGTTGCGGCCGAGGTCGACCAGCATCAGGTGCTCGGCGCGTTCCTTCTCGTCGGAGAGCAGCTCCTTCTCCAGCAGCACGTCCTCCTCTTCGGTGGCTCCGCGCCAGCGGGTGCCCGCGATGGGATGTGTCTGCGCCCACCCGTCCTTGACCGTCACGAGGGCTTCCGGGCTCGAGCCGACGATCGAAAACGCCGTCTCACCTTGCTCGTTCGGAACGTGCAGCAGATACATGTACGGACTCGGGTTGGACACCCGCAGCATCCGGTACACGTCGATCGGGTCGACGGCGGTGTCCATCTCGAACCGCTGCGACGGCACCACCTGGAACGCTTCGCCGGCTTCGATGTCACCGACGAGTTTGTCGACGATCTCGGTGTACTCCTGCACGGTGCGCTGAGCGCGGTGCACCGGCTCGGGCCGGCTGAACGTCGCCACCGTCGACGGCAACGGCTGGCTCAGCGCTTCGGTCATCACATCGAGCCGGGCAACGGCGTCGTCGTAGGCCCAGTCCACCCGTTCGTTGGTGCCGTTCCAGTTCACCGCGTTGGCGATCAGTGTGATGGTGCCTTCGTGGTGGTCGACCGCGGCGATATCGGTGGCCAGCAGCATGAGCATGTCGGGCAGCTGCAGGTCGTCGACGGCCAGCTCGGGCAGTCGCTCCAGCCGCCGCACCAGGTCGTAGGCGAAGAACCCCACCATGCCGCCCGAGAGCGGCGGCAACCCGGGCAACGTCGCGGTCGCCAGCAGCTCGAGGGTTTCCTTCAGCGCGGTCAGCGGGTCACCGCCGCGGGGTGCGTCCTGGGGCACCGCGCCCAGCCAGACCGCCTCCCCGTCGCGCACCGTGAGCGCCGACGGCGCCCCCGCACCGATGAACGACCACCGCGACCACGACCGGCCGTTCTCCGCGGACTCCAGCAGGAAGGTGCCGGGACGATTGGCGGACAGTTTCCGGTACGCCGACAGCGGGGTCTCGGTGTCGGCCAGCACCTTACGGGTGACCGGCACGACGCGGTGCTCGGCGGCCAGGACTGCGAAGTCCTCCCGCGTGGTGGTCACGGCGGTGACATTGACGTTCGTGGGCACGGGGTCATCCTCCCAGACCCGCGGACCCGTCCGCGGCGTAGCGTGACCTCCATGAAACGCGGGGACTTCATCGACGACTTCGTTCTGCCTGATCAGACCGGCGCCGACCGCCGGTTCAGCGACTTCCTGGCCCAGGGCCCGGTGGTGCTGTTCTTCTACCCGGCGGCCATGACACCGGGCTGCACCAAAGAGGCCTGCCACTTCCGCGATCTCGCGGGCGAGTTCGCCGCCGTAGGAGCCCAACGGGTCGGCATCAGCACCGACGAGGTGGACAAGCAGGCGAAGTTCGCTGAACAGCAGCGCTTCGACTATCCCCTGCTCTCGGATGCCGACGGCGCCGTGGCCACCGCATTCGGGGTGAAGCGAGGCCTACTCGGCAAGTTCATGCCGGTGAAGCGGACCACCTTCGTGATCGACACCGACCGCCGGGTGCTCGAGGTGATCGCCAGTGAGATCAGCATGGACACCCACGCCGACAAGGCGTTGGAGGTGCTGCGGGAACGGGCGAATCGGGTCTAGGCCGAGTGTCACACCAGGGCGGATTTTCGCCCGATTTTCCGCCCCTGAGTGACACTCGATGCGGGTTACTCCGAGGGCAGCAGCACGTCGGCGTCGAAACAACTGTGATCACCGGTGTGGCAGGCTCCCCCGACCTGATCGACCACCAGCAGCACGCAGTCGCCGTCGCAGTCGAGCCGCACCGAGTCCACCCGCTGCGTGTGACCGGACGTGGCGCCCTTGATCCACTGCTGCCCACGGGACCTGGAGAAGTAGGTGGCCTCGCGGGTGGCCAGCGTCCGCGCCAGGGCGTCATCGTCCATCCACGCGACCATCAGGACGTCGCCGGAACCGCGTTCCTGCACCACCGCGGTGAACAGCCCGTCGGCGTTGCGCTTCAAGCGGGCAGCGATCGCAGGATCCAGTGTGCTCATCTGACGCATATCCCGTCAGCGGCCATCGCCGCCTTCACCTGTCCGATGGTGAGTTCCTTGAAGTGGAAAACACTGGCCGCCAACACCGCATCAGCGCCGGCGTGCACCGCGGGGGCGAAGTGGTCGACCGCGCCCGCGCCGCCGCTGGCGATCACCGGCACCGTCACCGCGGCCCGCACCGCCCGCAGCATCGCGAGGTCGAACCCGGCCTTGGTGCCGTCGGCGTCCATCGAATTCAGCAGGATCTCGCCGACACCCAGTTCGGCTCCGCGTTTGGCCCATTCGACCGCGTCGATGCCGGTGCCGCGCCGGCCGCCGTGCGTGGTGACCTCCCACCCCGACGGTGTGGTCGCCGAGCCGTCCGAGCCCGAAGGCGCAGTTCGCGCGTCCACCGACAGCACGATGCACTGGGAGCCGAACTGGCGGGACAGCTCGCCGAGCAGCTCGGGGCGGGCGATCGCCGCCGTGTTCACCGACACCTTGTCGGCACCGGCGCGCAGCAGCACGTCGACGTCGTCGACCGAGCGCACGCCGCCGCCCACGGTCAGCGGGATGAAGACCTGTTCGGCGGTACGCCGCACGACCTCGAGCATGGTGGCCCGGCCCGACGACGACGCGGTGACGTCCAGGAAGGTCAACTCGTCGGCGCCTTCGGCGTCATACACCGCGGCCAGCTCCACCGGATCGCCTGCGTCACGCAGGTTTTCGAAGTTGACCCCTTTGACGACGCGGCCGGCATCGACATCCAGGCACGGGATGACCCGGGTCGCCAGCGTGCTCTGCGGGACGTTCATCGATAGTCCTCCGGGTCGCCGACCGACTTCACGATCTCGAGGATGTGCTCGTGCACACCCGGCGCGGCGGCCAGCGCCGAACTCGACGAGACCGTCCACGGCCGCCCCGCCAGATCGGTGACGATGCCGCCTGCGGCCCGCACCAGTGCCACCCCGGCGGCGTAGTCCCACACATGGTCACCGAACGTCACCGCGCCACCCAGAATTCCGTCGGCGACATACGCGAGGTCGACACCGGTGGCGCCGTGCATCCGCAACCGGTGGCATTCGCGGCTCATGTTCTCCAGGACGCCGAGCCGGTAGCGCCCCGGATAGCGTCCACGCCAGTCGACGTTGAACGTGCCGATCCCGACGATCGAATCCTTCAGCGTCGGGGAATCCAACGGCGCACGGGGCACCCCGTTGGCGTACAGCGGTCCACCCACCACCGCGGTGTAACGCTGATCGGTGAACGGCAGCCAGGTCAGCCCGGCGACGGGTTCACCGTCGCGCATCAGGCCCAGCAGGACCGCGGCCATGGGCGACCCGGCGGCGTAGTTGAAGGTGCCGTCGATCGGGTCGAGCACCCACACCAGGGGCGAATCGATGGGAGCGCCCCCGAATTCCTCGCCGTGCACCCCGATCCCGGTACGGGTGGTCAGCGCCTCGACCACCTGACGTTCGATGGCGAGATCGACCTCGGTGGCGAAGTCGTTGCCCTTCTTGCGGACGGCCGAGTCGGCACGATGGCCCGCCAGGAACGGCTCCACGACGTCATCGAGGATGCTCGAGGCCGTCGCGATCAGGTCGTCGTAATCCACCGAGCCGGTCATCGGCTGACCGCGGACAGCGCCTCCGGCAGCGTGAAGCGGCCCGCGTAGAGCGCTTTTCCGACGATCGCGCCCTCCACACCTTCACCGGTGAGGGTGGCGA
Source organism: Mycobacterium sp. Soil_C_30 (assembly GCF_057656995.1). Lineage (NCBI taxonomy): Bacteria > Bacillati > Actinomycetota > Actinomycetes > Mycobacteriales > Mycobacteriaceae > Mycobacterium > Mycobacterium sp. Soil_C_30. The sequence goes on from NZ_JBDGJH010000022.1 coordinate 48,882, forward strand.
TGGCGCGCAGGTCGTCCAGGCTGGACACTCCGCCCGACGCGATCACGGGTGCGTCGGTCTTGGCGGCCACCGCCGACAGCAGCTCGAGGTTGGGTCCGTTGAGCGTGCCGTCCTTGGTGACATCGGTGACCACGAACCGCGAACACCCCTCGGCGTCAAGGCGTTCCAACACCGGCCACAGGTCGCCGCCGTCGGTCTCCCAGCCGCGTCCGCGCAGCCGGTAGTCGCCCCCGGCCGCAGCGGAGTCGATCTTGACGTCGAGGCCCACGGCCACCTTGTCGCCGTGCTCGGCGATCACCTTGGCGCACCATTGCGGGTTCTCCAGTGCGGCGGTGCCGAGGTTGACCCGCCGGCAGCCGGTGGCCAGCGCCGCCTTCAACGAGTCGTCGTCGCGGATACCGCCGGAGAGTTCGACGTCGACATCGAGTTTGCCGACCACCTCTGCGAGCAGTTCGCGGTTGGAGCCGCGGCCGAAAGCGGCGTCGAGGTCCACCAGGTGGATCCACTCGGCACCGTCGCGCTGCCAGCCCAGAGCGGCATCGAGCGCCGAGCCGTACTCGGTCTCGCTGCCGGCCTGGCCCTGGACCAGGCGGACCGCCTTGCCTTCCACCACGTCGACGGCAGGCAGCAGAATCAACTTACAAGTCACAGTCCCTCAACCCAATTGGTGAGCAGTGCCGCACCGGCGTCACCGCTTTTCTCCGGATGAAATTGTGTCGCCGACAACGGACCGTCCTCGACGGCAGCCAGGAACGGCACGTGATGCCGAGCCCAGGTGAGCTTGGCGCCAGGATCACCCGTCCATTCCTGGGCGGCATAGGAATGGACGAAGTAGAACCGGGTCTGCGGGTCGATTCCCCGGAACAGCACGCTGTCCTCGGGCGCGTCGACGACATTCCAGCCCATGTGCGGGACCACAGGTGCGTCCAAGTGCGTCACCGCACCCGGCCATTGCCCGCAACCCACGGACTCCACCCCGAACTCGACGCCACGGGCGAACAGGATCTGCATTCCCACACACACCCCGAGCACGGGGCGGCCCCGCTGCAACCGGTCGGCGATGATCTTCTCACCGCCGATGGCACGCAAACCGCTCATGCACGCTTCGAAGGCACCGACACCGGGCACCAGCAGGCCGTCGGCCTCGGCGGCCGCGGCCGGGTCAGCGGTGACCTCGACGTCAGCGCCGGTACGTTCGGCCGCACGCTGAGCCGAACGCAGATTGCCCGACCCGTAGTCGAGGACCACGACTTTTTTGGTCACAGGGTCCCTTTGGTGGAGGGCACGCCGGTGACCCGGGGGTCGTATTCGACAGCTTCCCGAAGCGCACGGGCGACGGCCTTGTACTCCGCCTCGGTGATGTGGTGGGGATCGCGGCCATAAATGGTGCGCACATGCAGGGCGATGCGCGCGTTGAACGCCAGCGACTCGAACACGTGACGGTTGATCACCGTGTGGTACGGCACGGTCGAACCGGCGATGGTGAACTCCACCATGGACTCCGGTTCCCCGGTGTGCACGCAGTACGGCCGCCCGGAGACGTCCACGGCCGCATGCGCCAGCGTCTCGTCCATCGGGATGAAGGCGTCACCGAAGCGGCGGATGCCCTTCTTCTCCCCCAGCGCCTGACCGAGCGCCTGCCCCAACACGATCGCGGTGTCCTCCACGACGTGGTGCGCCTCGATGTGCACGTCACCAGTGGCCCGCACGGTGAGATCGAAGCTGGCGTGACTGCCGAGCGAGGTCAGCATGTGGTCGAAGAACGGCACCCCGGTGTCGATCTGCACCTGGCCGGTGCCGTCGAGGTCGAGTTCGACCACGATGTCGGATTCGCGGGTGGTGCGCTGCACACGAGCGCGCCGGGCGGTCAAGGTCTGGGTCATGATGCTCCTAGCGGCTGGGTCAGTTCTCCTGCGACAAGGGTGGCGCTGGCCGCCAGCAGCGCATCGTTCTCTGCGGCGAGTCCGGTGGTGGCGCGCAGGTAGCCCGGGATGCCGACGTCGCGGATCAGGATTCCCGCGTCCAGATAGCGCTTCCAGGTGGCGGGCGCGTCGGCGAACTGACCGAACAGCACGAAGTTGGCGTCGCTGGGGATGACCCGGAAACCCATGCTGGTCAACGCTTCTGTGACGCGCTGCCGTTCGGCGATCAGCGTCGCGACGCTGCCCAGGGTGTCGTCGGCATGGCGCAGCGCAGCGCGTGCGGCGGCCTGGGTGACCACCGACAGGTGATACGGCAGCCGAACCAGCAGCATCGCGTCGATGACCGCGGGGGCGGCGATCAGGTAACCCAGCCGGCCGCCGGCGAAGGCGAACGCCTTGCTCATGGTGCGGCTGACCACCAGCTTGGTGGGGAACTCGTCGATCAGCGCCACCGCGCTGGGCTGCGAGGAGAACTCGCCGTACGCCTCGTCGACGATCAGCACCCCGGTTTTCATGACGGCGAGGATGCGGCGCAGATCCTCCAGCGGCACGCTCTGCCCGGACGGGTTGTTCGGACTGGCCACGAAAACCACGTCAGGCGAACGGCTTTCGACGGCAGCCACCGCCACGTCGATATCGAGGCTGAAATCCTCGGAGCGGGCGGCCTGCAGCCACTCGGTCTGGGTGCCGTCGGAGATGATCGGGTGCATCGAGTACGACGGCACGAAACCGATGGCCTTGCGGCCCGGGCCGCCGAAAGCCTGCAGAAGCTGCTGCAGGATCTCGTTGGATCCGTTTGCGGCCCAGAGGTTCTCGACACCCAGCGAGACGCCGGTCTGCTGGGTCAGATACGCCGCCAGGTCGGCGCGCAGCGCTACCGCGTCCCGATCGGGATAGCGGTGCAACTCGGCGGCCGCCTCGCGCACCGACCGGGCCACGTCATCGATCAACGCCTGCGTCGGGGGGTGCGGATTCTCGTTCGTGTTCAGCCGCACCGGCACCACCAATTGCGGGGCCCCGTACGGAGATTTTCCGCGCAGGTCGTCGCGCAGCGGCAGATCGTCGAGACTGATCTGCGCTCCGGGTCCACTCATCGTTCGAACCTCCGGCGTACGGCCTCTCCGTGGGCGGGCAGATTCTCGGCTTCGGCGAGCGTGATGACGTGCCCGGACACGTCCTTCAGCGCGGCCTCGGTGTAGTCGACCACGTGGATACCGCGCAGGAAGGTCTGCACCGACAACCCGCTCGAGTGCCGGGCACAGCCGGCGGTGGGCAGCACGTGATTGGAGCCGGCGCAGTAGTCGCCCAGGCTGACCGGCGACCAGGCACCCACGAAAATCGCTCCGGCGGAACGGATCTGATTGGCGACCGCGTGCGAATCGGCGGTCTGGATCTCCAGGTGCTCGGCGGCGTAGGCGTTGACCACCCGCACACCGGTATCGATGTCGTCGACCAGCACGATCGCGGACTGCCGACCCAGGAGCGCGGCCAGCACCCGGTCCCGGTGCACGGTGGTCTGAAGTTGGGTGGCCAGTTGGGCATCGACAGCCACGCCCAGGTCGCTGCTGTCGGTGACGAGCACGCTGGCGGCCATCTCGTCGTGTTCGGCCTGGCTGATCAGGTCGGCGGCGACGTGCACCGGGTCGGCGGTGTGGTCGGCCAGGATCGCGATCTCGGTGGGGCCGGCCTCGGCGTCGATACCGACCTGTGAACGGCAGATCCGCTTGGCGGCCGTGACGTAGATGTTGCCCGGACCGGTGATCATGTCGACCGGGGCCAGTTCGGCCCCGTCGGTGTCGGTACCGCCGTAGGCCAGCAGCGCGACCGCCTGAGCGCCCCCGACCGCCCAGACTTCGTCGACACCGAGCAGTGCGGCTGCCGCCAGGATGGTCGGGTGCGGCAGGCCTCCGAACTGCGCCTGCGGCGGGCTGGCGATCACCAGCGAGTCGACGCCGGCGGTCTGGGCCGGCACGACGTTCATGATCACGCTGGACGGGTAGACGGCATTGCCGCCGGGCACGTAGAGGCCGACCCGCTCGACGGGCACCCACCGCTCCGTGACGGTGGCCCCCGGGGCGAGCTCGGTGGTGGTGTCGGTGCGCCGCTGATCGGCATGCACCGCCCGGGTGCGGTCGATGGCGACCTGCAAGGCGACGCGCACGTCCGGTTCGAGTTCGCTGAGCGCCTGCTGCAGTGCGTCCGCCGGGACACGGACGGCGTCGGGACGGACCCCGTCGAACTGTTCGCCGTATCGCAGCGCGGCGTCGGCGCCGTGCTCGGCCACCTCGTCGACGATGGGGCGCACCTTGGGCACCACTGCGTCGACGTCGACACCGCCGCGGGGTAACGCCGCGCGCAATTGCGCCGCGGACAGGGCGCGGTTACGCAAATCGATCCGGGACATCTCGAAACTGGCCATCACCAGTCATTGTCCCTGATCGATGCTCCTGTTTAAAAATTGATTGAGCTGCGGAGTTGGCAGCTGCCAGACTGCGGCCATGGAATGGGAAGTCTGGTTCGCGTTTCTCGGCGCGGCGATCGCCATCAGCGTGTCGCCGGGCGCCGGGGCGATTCTGTCGATGGCGACCGGATTGACCCATGGCCTGCGCCGCAGCTACTGGTCGATCATCGGGCTGGAGATCGGGCTCATGGTGCAGTTGGCGCTGGTCGCCATCGGTCTGGGCGCCGCGCTGGCCAACTCCGTGCTCGCCTTCACCATCATCAAGTGGCTCGGTGTGGCGTATCTCATCTATCTGGCGGTCCGGCAATGGCGGGCGGCCGGTGTCGACCTGCGCGCGCAGATGAACCCGGCGGGTTCGTCGGGAGCGTTGTCGTTGATGACCCGCGGCGCGCTGGTGAACCTCACCAATCCGAAGGGACTGGTGTTCCTGCTGGCAGTGCTCCCCCAGTTCGTGGTGCCGTCGGCGCCGCTGCTGCCGCAATACCTCGTCATCGGCGCCACCATGGTGGTGGTCGACCTGGTGGTGATGGGCGGGTACGCGGGGCTGGCCGCCCGGGTCCTCGGGTTCCTGTCGACGCCACGCCAGCAACGGGCCGTCAACCGGGTGTTCTCGGGACTGTTCGCCGCAGCTGCGGTGGTGTTGTCCTTCGTCCGGCGCGCCGCGACCGCATGACTCTGCTCGTTTAAGGTTAGCTGCGGCTATGCACCGCAGACCTCGAGCATCGGAGTGAACGTACGGATGTCGCTGATCACCAACACCGATGTACCGCACGGTAAACGGAAGATGACACAGAAGCCGGCGGCATTCGCGCTTGCTGCCGGCCTTCTGGCCGTTCCGCTGATTCCCATGCTGCTCGAAGCGGCGTTGCCGGACCGCGAGTGGGCCGAGGCCGCTTCCGGCGACAAGACCGTCGAGATCGTCAGCGCCGAAGGCCACGGGGTGGTCGTGACCGCCCCGGACGGGTGGCAGACGCAGGACAACGGCGACTCGGCGGTGCTGCGCACCGACGGCGCGGTGGTGATCGTCGAGGTCTACGACCGAGCCGACCGCGAACGCGAGGCGGTGACACAGCGACTGATGCGGTCCAACCGCGTCCAGGGCATGCCGTCGGCGCTCGACGGTGGGCAGATCACATCCGCCGACGGCGACCTCAGCGGCGACACCTGTGTTGTGGTGACCGAGACACTGACCGGGACCTGCGCCTATCTGACCGACGACGACGTCGTGATCTCGGTGATCGCGCTCGGCGACGGCGACCATCCCGCACCGCCCATCGCCGACCTCGTCGGCCCGCTGACCCGGACCGAGACAGGAGGCACCCCATGACCGCGACCGTCGAACGCCACACCACCACCGCCCGCGCGCGGGTGCCGGTGATCTACCGGCCTGAATCGGCGGTCTTCTGGTTGTTCATCGTGGCGCTGGTGGTCGGCACGGTGATCCAACTGGCCGAGAACGGTGCGGCCATCAAGGACACCCTCGACGCGCAGGTGGCCCTGGCCCCGCTGTGGCTGGGTTTCATCGTCTTCCTGATCTGGCTGATGAACAAGTTCGACCCGTTCCGCAGTGTGCGCGCCTACCCCCAGGTGCTGGTGGCCGGCGCCGCGATGGGCGCAACGGTGGCGGTCACCATGGCCATGTCGGGCAACACCGCACTGTTCGGGGTCTGGGCCCGGGTGCTTGACCCCGATGTCGCCGCACAATGGTCGGCGGCGCTGTCGGCACCGATCATCGAGGAAGCGGCAAAGGCGTTGTGCGCGTTGGTGATCCTGGTGCTGGCCGCGCCGGTGTTCACCAGGATCTCCCACGCGCTGCTGCTCGGCATGTACGTCGGGTTCGGTTTCGACATCTTCGAGGACCTGGTCTATGCGACCCGGCAGGCGATCTCGAGCCTTGACTCCGACCTGTCCGGCGCCGGCGGCAACCTCGTGCTGCGGGTGTTCACCGCCGTGCCCGCGCACTGGGCGTACACCGCGTTGGCGACGGTGGGGGTGCTGCTGCTGATGCCGACGTTCGCCGGCCGGGACAGCTGGTCCCTGCCCCGGCGGGTGGTGGTCGCGGTGGCGCTGATGTTCTGCGCTTCGCTGATGCACTTCATCTGGGATTCGCCGGGCCCCGAGGAGGGGCTCGTGGCCGTCGGGGTGATGCTGGGCAAGGTCGCGCTGAACCTGGTGATCTTCCTGGTACCGGTGCTGTTGCTGCTGCGCGCCGAACGGGCCTGGGTCCGCGCGCAGATCGAGCAGCGACCCGATCTGCCGTTCGACCGGGCGCTGCTGGACTCGCTGTTGACCCGGCGGTCGCGGCGGGCATTCCAGAAACAGGCCCGCAGAAGTGGCGGACGCGCGGGGAAGAAGGCGGCACGTCGGGAGCAGAATGCCGCCCTCGACGTCATCCAGGCGGGCTGATCCGGGTCCGAACAATCGAACCAGCCCGTCGGTGTCGCGGTGCTGCTCGAGCCCGCTGCCTAGAAGTCGAGTCCGATGTCGAGCACCCGCACCGAGTGTGTGAGCGCGCCCACCGCCAGGTAGTCGACGCCGGTGCTCGCATAGGCCGCCGCCCGGTCCAGCGACAGGCCGCCGGAGGACTCCAACTGGACATGCGGAGCACGGGAATCCCGGCGCTGCACCGCGATCTGGGTCTCCCACACCGCGAAGTTGTCGAGCAGGATCAGCTGCACATCCTCCTCCAGCACGGCGTCGAGCTCGTCGAGGGAGTCGACCTCGACTTCGCACGGCAGGTCGGGTGCGGCGGTGCGGACCGCGCGCAACGCGGCGACCACCGATCCGGCTGCGGCGACGTGGTTGTCCTTGATCAGCGCGGCGTCCCCCAGACCCATCCGGTGGTTGACACCGCCACCGACGCGCACGGCGTACTTCTGCAGCGCGCGCATACCCGGCAGCGTCTTGCGGGTGTCCCGGATCCGGGCGTTCGTACCGTCCACGGCGGCAACCCATTCCGCCGTCGCGGTGGCGATGCCCGAGAGGTGGGACACCAGGTTGAGCATGGTGCGCTCGGCGGTGAGCAGCCCGCGGGTCTCGGACTCGACCGTCAGCAGCGGGTCACCCGGAACCAGGGTGTCCCCGTCGTCGGCCCGACCCAGGACCTGGTAGCCGTCGACGCCGAGTACCTCATCGAGAACCAGCAGCGCGATGTCGATTCCCGCCGCCACTCCGTGTGCCCGGGTGACCATCGCCGCGGTGGTGCTGGCATCTTCGGAAACCGTTGCCAGCGTGGTGATGTCGGGACCGTAGCGTAGGTCTTCGTCGAGCGCCCGGGCGATGGCGGCCCGCGCCTCATGCAGTTCGTGAGCGGTGAGAGCCATCAGCATGCCACCGCCGTCTCGACCGCCGGACCGCCCTGCACCAGACGCACCACGGTGCTGTGTGCCAGGTGGTCGTCTGTCCCGGGATGTTCGGCCCGATGGTGGCAGCCCCGGCTTTCGGTACGCGCCATGGCGGCCGCGGCAACCGCGGCGGCGGTGGCGGTCAGGGCGGCATCCTCGAACTGTGCGCGCGTACGCGGCTGAACCAGGGGCGCAGTGGAAACCAGCTCACTGAGCGCGCGCAGCCCGGCGGCCGAGCGGACCACCGAGGCCGAACGCGACATCGTCTGCTGCAACCGAGCCCGGTCCACCACGGGTACACCGGGCCCGTCTTCTGTCCTGGCGGTCCGGATACCCACCGTGGCGGCGTGGTCCGCGGCGGCGCGGCCCGCCCGGCCGCCGACCACCAGACCTTCGAGCAGGCTGTTGGAAGCCAGCCGGTTGGCGCCGTGCATCCCGGTGCGGGCCACCTCACCGGCGGCGAACAGCCCGGGCAGCTCGGTGCGGCCGTGCACGTCGGTCACGACCCCGCCGCACGAGTAGTGCGCCCCGGGCACCACCGGTATCGGTTGCCGGGTGGGATCGATACCCGCGGCGTGGCAGGCGGCCGTCACCGTGGGGAACCGCCGCGCGAACCCGTCGAGGCGGCGGGCGTCGAGGTAGACGCAGGCGTCCCCGGTCTCGCGTAGCCGTGCGTCAATCGCGGCGGCGACGACATCACGTGGCGCCAGGTCCCCCATCGGGTGCAGCCCGGCGGTCACCGACTCATCGCGCGCATCGACCAGGATCGCGCCCTCACCGCGGATCGCCTCGGTGACGAGGGGCCGACGGGCGCCGGACTGCCGGGCGTCGGAAAACAACATGGTCGGGTGGAACTGGATGAACTCCAGGTCGCTGACCGGCACCCCGGCCTGCAGCGCCAATGCGATGCCGTCGCCGGTGGAGCCGTCCGGGTTGGTGGTGGCGCTGTAGAGATGGCCGAGGCCGCCGGTGGCCAGGATCACCGAACCGGTGTGCACGATTCCGGGACCGTGGGGGCTGACCACGGCGACGCCGGTGATGGCGTCCTCGTCGCGCAGCAGTTGCACGGCAACGTGATCGCGGCGGATGTCGAGCGAAGCGGCGGCGTGGTCCAGTGCGCGCTGGACTTCGGCCCCGGTGGCGTCACCGCCGGCGTGGACGATGCGCCGCCGCGAGTGGCCACCCTCGCGGCCCAACGCCCACCCGCCCTCGGGCCGCTGATCGAAAACGGCTCCATCGCAAACCAATTCGGTGACGGCTCGGTAGCCGTCGGCCACGATGGACCGGACCGCATCTGCATCACAGAGACCCGCTCCGGCGGCCAGCGTGTCGGCCACATGCGCGTCCACCGAGTCGTCGGTACGGGGAATGACGACGGCGATACCGCCCTGTGCGTAATGCGTCGCGGTTTCGGAGATCTTGCTCAACACCACAACCCGACGGCCTGCGCGGTGGGCCGCCAGCGCCGCCGCCAGACCGGCGACTCCGGTGCCGATGACCACGACATCGGCCCGCTGCTGCCACAGCCCGCCGCCCCCACAGGCGGCGGCACGGACACGGTTCATTCGCCGCCGCCGGGCTGACCGATCTCGATCATCCGCTGCACGCTGCGTTGCGCCAGCGCGGCGGTCTCGAGGTCGACGTGCACCTCGTCGGCCTCCTCGACCAGGCAGCGCAGCAGCGCGGCCGGGGTGATCATCTTCATGTACTTGCAGGAGGCGCGGTCGTTGACGGCTTGGAAGTCGATTTCCGGTGCAGCACGGCGCAATTGGTGCAACATACCGATCTCGGTGGCCACCAGCACCTGGCGGGCCTTGGACTGCCGGGCGGCGTCGAGCATGCCGCCGGTGGACAGGATCTTCACCCGGTCCTCCGGGAAGGAGCCCTCACCGGCCAGGTACAACGCCGAAGTGGCGCAACCGCATTCGGGGTGCACGAACAGCTCCGCGTCGGGGTGGCTGCGCGCCTGCTCGGCGAGCTCGTCGCCGTTGATGCCGGCATGGACGTGGCATTCACCGGCCCAGATCTGCAGGTTCTTGCGGCCGGTCTCGCGTTTGACGTGGGCACCCAGGAACTGGTCGGGGCAGAACAGCACTTCGCGGTCTTCGGGAATCGAGGCGACGACCTCGACCGCGTTGGACGACGTGCAGCAGATGTCGGTCAGTGCCTTCACCGCGGCGGTGGTGTTGACGTAGGAAACGACCACCGCATCGGGGAACTCGTTCTTCCACTCCCGCAGTTCCTCGGCGGTGATGGAGTCGGCCAGTGAGCAACCGGCCCGCTGGTCCGGGATCAGGACCGTCTTCTCCGGTGACAGGATCTTGGCCGTCTCCGCCATGAAGTGCACACCTGCGAAGACGATGGTGTCCTCGGGTGCCTCGGCGGCGATGCGCGAGAGCGCCAGGGAGTCGCCCACGTGGTCGGCGACGTCCTGGATGGCCGGCAACTGGTAGTTGTGCGCAAGCAGCGTGGCACCCCGCAGTTTGAGGAGGCGGCGGATCTCGTCCGCCCATTGCTGGTCGCCGACAACACCGGAATAGCCGTCGGGCCCATTGGAGATCTGGGCTGCCAATCCGTCCATGCGGTCGAGCACAGTCATGACCGCTCCTTTCGCCATCGAGGTTTTCGACTTATGATCGAAAACATGCCACATCGTAGCACTGCCCACGAAGTGCTCGCCGTCGTCTTCCAGGTTCGCCGGTTGACGACCAAAGAACCGCAGCTCAGCGTGCTCCTATGGCAACGCGCGCTCGATCCGCAACGCGGCGCGTGGTCCCTGCCCGGCGGGCGGCTGCGACACGACGAAGACATGACGAGTTCAGTCCGGCGCCAACTCGCCGAGAAGGTGGACCTACGTGAGATAGCCCACCTCGAGCAATTGGCGGTGTTCTCCGACCCGCACCGGGTTCCGGGCGACACCCGCACCATCGCCACCACATTCCTGGGCCTGGTCCCCTCCCCCGCCACCCCCGAACTACCGGCCGACACGCGCTGGCACCCAGTGGACAACCTGCCGCCGATGGCCTTCGACCACGGCCCCATGGTGAGCCACGCCCGCACACGGCTGGCCGCCAAGCTGTCATACACCAACATCGGATTCGCCCTGGCGCCAAAGGAATTCGCGCTGTCCACGTTGCGCGACATCTACAGCACCGCCCTGGACTACCAGGTCGACGCAACAAATCTGCAGCGTGTGCTGGCTCGCCGCGGCGTGATCACCCGCACCGGCACCACCGCGCAGTCCGGGCGCAGCGGCGGCCGCCCGGCCGCGATGTACAAATTCACCGACGCCCAACTGCGCGTCACTGACGAGTTCGCCGCATTCCGTCCGCCAAACTGAGCCTGACCGGCACCCAGTGCCACCCCCGCTTGGTTCCTAAGGGTTCATTAAGAGACAATGGGCGCTCGGTCATGAAGAGGAGCTGGCATGGAGATTGGCAGTGCAGCCAAGGCGACCGGCGCCGAGTGGATAGGCAGGACACCTCATCAGGTGTTGCAGCGCGGCGCCAAGCCGCTGCTTCCGCATGACGATCCCTTCTACGCACCGCCGGAGGGCTTCGAGCACGCCGAGCCGGGAACGGTGCTGCGGTCCCGCGATGTCGAGCTCGCCTTTCTCGGCCTGATCCGGCAGCGATTCACCGCGACTCAGCTGCTCTACCGCACGACCGACCTGCACGGTGACCCCGAAGCGACCGTCACCACCGTGCTGGTGCCCGCCGAACGGTCCGCCACCACTCCGTGCCCGGTGGTGTCCTACCAGTGCGCCATCGACGCGGTGGCCGACCGGTGCTTCCCCTCGTACGCGCTGCGCCGCGGCGCCAAGGCGGTGGGCGCGCTGGCACAGCTGGAGTTCCTGCTGATCGCGGCCGCACTGGCCGAGGGGTGGGCGGTGTCGGTGCCGGATCACGAGGGGCTGCGCGGCCTGTGGGGCGCGCCCGTCGAGCCGGGCTATCACGTCCTCGACGGACTGCGGGCCGCCACCAGCATGGAGCGTCTGGGCCTGGCCCAGGACGCACCGCTGGGGCTGTGGGGATACTCCGGTGGCGGTTTGGCGACGGCCTGGGCTGCCGAGATGGCCGACGCTTACGCTCCCGAACTCAACATCGTCGGCGCGGTCCTCGGCTCACCGGTCGGCGACCTGGGCCACGCGTTCCGCCGGCTGAACGGCAGCTTCTACTCCGGCCTGCCCGCCATGGTGGTGGCGGCGTTGACCCATATCTATCCCGACCTGGACCGGGTGATCCAGGAGCACGCCACCGCTGAGGGCAAGGCGATGCTGCTCGACCTCGAGAAGCAGACCACCATGAGCGCGGTCCTGCGGCTGATCGGCAGCGACCTGGGCACGATGGTCGACCGTCCTCTCGAGGAGATCTTGGCGACCCCGGAAATCCAGCGGGTGTTCGCCGACATCAAGCTCGGCACCGCCGCACCCAAACTGCCGGTGCTGATCGTCCAGGCCGTCCACGATCGCATCGTCTCGGTGGACGACATCGACGAACTGGCCGAGGTCTACAGCGCCGGCGGCTGCGAGGTCACCTACCACCGCGACATGTTCAGCGAGCACATGCTGCTGCACCCGATGTCGGCGCCGATGACGCTGCGCTGGCTGCGTGACCGCTTCGCCGGCCGGCCGCTGCAGGAGCACCTGGCGCGCACCAGGTGGCCGACCCTGCTGAACCCGTCGACCTACCGCGGCATGCTGCGCCTGGGAGTGATCAGCGCCAAGGTGATCACCGGGCGCCAGCTGGAGCGGCTACCGCTCTCCCGCTTCGACCGCTGAGCTGTCGGCGCTCACCGGCACCGACTGTGGGGCCGGCAGGAACACCGGCTCAACGGGCGGGTAGCCGCCGAGATCGTCCCGTGCGGTGGACACCGCGAACATGGCGTACACCAGTGCCGCGGTGGCAGCGGGAATCAGCAGCGTGGCCGCCATCTGCAGCGGGCCGGCACCGAAGAACACCGACGGTGCCTCCGTGTAGTAGTACACCCGCTGATCGGGGCTGACGGGTGCGGTGTCGAGGTACACCGGTGGGTACCGCAGCCGCGCCAGCACCGCGCCGACGGTCGTGGCGGCCGTCGCGCAGAGGGCGGCTCCGATCGACAGTGCGGCCACCATCAGCGGGCCACGATGCGCACGCCACTGCCACACCAGAACAGGGGTCACCACGGCGACCACCCACAACAGGCCCAGCATCAGGAACGCGGCGACGAAGAAGTGGTCGGCTTCGTCGCCGAGATAGGTCTGCACCCGCTCACCGGCACGGGTCAACGCGATCACCCCGTGCACGGACGGGGCCAGCCAGGCCCACAGTCCACCGAGCACCAGGCCGGCGGCGGTCAAGCCGGCGATGACGAGTGTTGCCGCGCGACGTCGCGAGACCCGCGGGGCCGTGGTGTCCATGCCGACCGGGACCGCGGTCATCGCCGGGTGTCCAGATCCTCGGAGTCCACCTGGCCGTGCCGCGAGCATTTGGCCCACCAGCCGTCGGGGCGCACCTGGACGATCATCCGGCGGCCACACGCGGCGCAGAACCGGGGCGGTTCCAGACCCAACTGCGCCGCGGTGGGCACCGAGGCGCCGGCTTCGGCATCGGCCGCCACGCCGGTGTAGACGTTGTAGGCGCCTGCGGCTACCGGCTCGGGCGCAGTGCTCGCGAAATCGTGAACCATCACCTGCTTTTCTACAGGCTCGCGTTGAGCGCCTTGATCGGCATCTGCAGATCGTCGAGGAGTTCCAGGTCAGCCTCGGCCGGCCGGCCCAGTGTGGTGAGGTAGTTGCCCACGATCACCGCGTTGATGCCACCCAGGATGCCCTTCTTGGCGCCCAGGTCGCCGAGGGTGATCTCCCGGCCACCCGCGAAGCGCAGCATGGTGCGCGGCAGCGCCAGCCGGAACGCGGCGACGGCCTTGAGCGCCTCGGCGGCCGGAAGCACCTCGAGGTCGCCGAACGGCGTCCCCGGGCGCGGGTTGAGGAAGTTCAGCGGTACCTCGTGTGGATCGAGCTCGGCGAGATTCGCGGCGAATTCCGCGCGTTGCTCCAGGGTCTCGCCCATCCCGAGGATGCCGCCGCAGCAGACCTCCATACCGGCGTCGCGCACCATCTCCAAGGTGCCCCAGCGCTCCTCCCAGGTGTGGGTGGTGACCACATTCGGGAAAAACGACTTCGAGGTCTCCAGGTTGTGGTTGTAGCGGTGCACGCCCATGCCCTTGAGGCGGTCCACCTGCTCCTGGTCCAGCATGCCCAGCGAGCAGGCGATCTGGATGTCGACCTCGTTGCGGATGGCTTCGATCCCCGCGGCCACCTGGGCCAGCAGCCGCTCGTCGGGGCCGCGCACGGCGGCGACGATGCAGAACTCGGTGGCCCCCGATTTCGCGGTCTGTTTCGCGGCTTCCACCAGGCTCGGGATGTCGAGCCATGCGCTGCGTACCGGGGAGGCGAAAAGGCCCGACTGAGAGCAGAAGTGGCAGTCCTCGGGACAACCGCCGGTCTTGAGGCTGATGATGCCCTCGACCTCGACCTCGGGGCCGCACCACTTCATCCGGACCTCGTGGGCCAGGGCCAGCAGGGCTTCGAGTTGGTCGTCGGGCAGTTGCAGGACCTGCAGCACCTGATCCTGGGTGAGACCTTCCCCGCGCTCCAGAACCTGCTCGCGGGCCAGTCCGAGTACATCGACTGCAGCTTGCGTCACGGCTGACGCTCCTCTCGTTTGCAGCATCCCTGCGTGCCACTTGAACGGTGTTCAGGTTAGGCTAGTGGCGTGCAACTGCACAAACGAGACGTGATTCGCACAGCGACCGAGATCCTGGACAACTTCGGGATCGCCGACCTGACCATGCGCCGGCTGGCGCGTGAACTCGACGTCACCGCCGGCGCCCTGTACTGGCATTTCGCCAACAAACAGGAACTGCTGGGCGCGGTGGCCGACGAGCTGCTGCGACCCGCCTGCCGGCCGGTCGACGGCCTGGGCTGGCGTGAACGCATCGCCACGGTGTGCAGCCGACTGCGTGACGCACTGCTGTCGCACACCGACGGCGCCGAGCTGGCCTCGTCGAGCTTCGCCTCGGGGCAATCGGCGGCCATGCCGCTGATCCTGGGGTTGCTGGCCGATGCCGCCCGCGACGCCGGGGTGCCGGATGCGCAGACCGAGCTGGCGGCGCGCACCATCGTCTACTACACCCTCGGGTTCACCGTCGATGAGCAGTCGCGGTTGCAGTTGGACTCCGCGGGGGCGCTGCCGGCCGGGCAGTCCGGGCTGGGGGTGGACCGGCCGGACACATTCGGTTTCGGGTTGTCCCTGCTGATCGACGGGATCTCGGTGCGCGGTGGTCTACGGCAGCCGTGAGTTCTCGATCAATCGGTAGTCGACGCGGGCGTCGCCATCCCAGCGCCGGAGTCCGACGAAGAACGCGCGCCGCTCCCGCGTGACACCGCGGGCACAGGCCAGCGCCACCGCGACCTGCTCGGCGGTCAGTTTGCGGCCGAGCGTCGCGTGCGGTGTCCACTGCTGTGAGTCGGTGTGCGGTGCACGCCACGACGACATGTGCGGCGCGCAGATGCGGTTCACCGCGTCGTGCAGCTCGAGCAGTGCGGTGGACGGCACGATGAGGTGCGCCAGGGTGAAGCGGCCCACGCCCAGATCGACCGCTTGGTCCGAGTCGCCAGCATTTTCCGGCCCGTTCGCGGGCGGATGACCGAAGACCAGGGGGGCGCCGACCGTACAGGGCAGGGGCAGGTGCTCCCCCAGCTGCGCCAGCTCGTCGTCCACCGCGGGGTCGATACGGCCCGCCACCGCCATCGTCACGTGCGGCCGGTTGCTGGTGGACGTCACCCGCAGCTGACTGGGCACCCCGGCCTCGGCCAGTTCCGCCCACACCGCCCTCAGCGCAGCGTCGGTGTCGTCGTCGAAGTACAGCTCGATCGAATGTGCCACCGGCTCATTCGATCAAACCGGTCAGCCACTCAGGATCGAACGCCGAAGCACACAGCGTCGAGAAGTCCTGCGCCGACAGTGAACCCGCCCCGGCCGGCAGCGCCGCGCGCACCGGTGCCAGTTCGGCCAGCGCGCCCCGGTTCGACACCTCGGCAGCACCCGGCCGGGCCGGCCACGAGCCGATGACCAATCCGGCGCAGCGCAACCCCCGATGAGCCAGCGATTCCAGGGTCAGGGCCGTGTGGTTGAGGGTGCCCAACGTCGCGGACACCACCACCACGACCGGTGCGTCCAGCCGCTCCGCCAGATCGCGGACCGTGACACCGCCGGCGCCGATCTGCACCAGCAGGCCGCCGGCGCCTTCGACCAGGGTGAGCTGCCCCGGCGCGTCGACGGCACGGATGGCCGCCAGCAGCTCCTCCTCGGTGGGCAGCGGTTCACCGGCCTGCTCCGCGGCTGCGACAGGCGCCAGCGGCTCGGGGTAGCGCGCCAGGCCGTGCAGCCCGGCGATACCCGACAAGCGGCCCACTTCGGCCAGGTCGTCGTCACCGGCTTCGGCCTCGGCCGGGGCGGTTCCGGTCTGCACCGGTTTGCAGACCGCCACGGGCAGGGCGAGGAGGCGCGCATGACACGCCAGCGCGGCGGTGGCCACCGTCTTGCCCACACCGGTTCCGGTCCCGGAAACCACGACGACGCTCATCGGCCGGCCAACACCTCGGTCATCACCCGCCGGGCCAGGCCCAGTTCGTCGGCGGTCAGCGACGCGCGCGCGGTCAGGCGCAGCCGCGATGTCCCCGCGGGCACCGTCGGCGGCCGGAAACAGCCCACCCGGACCCCGCGTTCCAGGCAGGCGGCGGCCGCCGCCACGGCCACCTCCGGCTCGCCGAGGATGACCGACACGACCGCTGACTGCGGTTCGTCGGCGACCCCGCACACCCGGGCCAGTTCGCGCGCGTGGGCCAGGACAGCTCGAGCGCGTTCGGGTTCGGCGGCCAGCAGCTGCAGAGCAGCCAGCGCTGCGCCGACCGCCGCCGGCGCCAAACCGGTGTCGAAGATGAAGGTTCGGGCCGCGTCGATCAGGTGGTCACGGACGGCCACGGATCCGAGCACCGCACCACCCTGGCTGCCCAGCGCCTTGGACAACGTCGTCGTCATCACGATGTCGGGGGCGCCCGCCAGCCCGGTTTCCTGGAGTAGGCCGCGCCCACCGTCGCCACGCACCCCGAGTCCGTGCGCCTCGTCGACCAGCAGCACCGCGCCGTGTTTTCGGCACACCTCGTGCAGCCGGCGCAGCGGCGCCAGCGCCCCGTCTGCGCTGAACACCGAATCGGTGATGACCAGTGCGCGTTCTTCGGTACGGCCCGCCAGGGCCTGCTCGACGGCGTCGACGTCGCGGTGCGGAGTGACCACGACCCGCGCCCGCGAGAGCCGGCAGGCGTCGACCAGGGAGGCGTGGGAATAGGCATCGGAGACCAGCAGCGAGCCGGGGCCCGACAGTGCCACGACGGCGCCGATGTTGGCCGTGTATCCCGACGAGAACACCAAAGCCGCCGGCGCGCCGACGAATTCGGCGAGCGAGCGTTCGAACTGCTGGTGCAGGTCGGTGTCGCCGGTGACGAGCCGGGATCCGGTCGAACCCGCTCCCCAGGTGCGCAGGGCGGCCACCCCGGCCTCGATCACCGCCGGGTGCTGCGACAGCCCGAGGTAATCATTGGAGGCCAGATCCAGTTCCGGCGCCACCGCGGGCCGGGGGCGTAGTGCCCGCCGCAGTCCGGCGGCGCGGCGCTGCTGTTCGGTGGCGTCGAGCCACTCCAGTGGTGATACCTGCGCACGAATCGACACCGGTGACCTCGCCATGTCGGGGCGAACGGAACGCCGCCTTAATTGAACACCGTTCAGGCTAGCGCACGCGCCACGGCCACCATCGCCGAGGCGATGCGGTCGATCTCGGCGGGCGTGCACACGAACGGCGGCATCGCGTACACCAGGTTGCGGAACGGGCGCAGCCACACGCCGTGATCCAGCGCCACTGCGGTGGCGACGGCCAGGTCCACCGGCCGGCTCAGCTCCACCACACCGATCGCGCCGCGGACCCGGACATCGGCCACCCCGGCCACGCTGCGCGCGGGCGCCAGCCCGGCCTCCAGGCCCGCGGCGATCTCGGCCACCCGGGTGCGCCAGTCCTGGCCGAGCAGCAGCTCCACACTGGCCACCGCGACGGCGCAGGCCAGCGGATTGGCCATGAACGTCGGGCCGTGCATCAGCGCGCCCGCATCCGAGGCACTGATGACATGGGCGATCTCCCAGGTGCACAAGGTGGCGGCCAGGGTGATGTATCCCCCGGTCAGCGCCTTGCCGACGCACATGATGTCCGGGCTGACCCCGGCATGGTCGGCGGCGAACAGTTCACCGGTGCGCCCGAAACCCGTCGCGATCTCGTCGAAGATCAGCAGCACGTCGTGGCGGTCGCAGATCGCCCGGAGATCGGACAGGTAGCGCGGGTCATGGAACCGCATACCGCCGGCCCCCTGGACCACCGGCTCCACGATGACCGCCGCCACCTGGTGGGCATGTTGGGCCAGCTGCGCGTCGAAGGCCGCGCTGTAGGCCGGGTCGTAGGCGGCGGGCACCGGCGGGGCGAAAACCTGCTCGGTCAGGATGTCGGTCCACAGCGAGTGCATGCCGCCCTCGGGGTCACAGACGCTCATCGGGGTGAACGTGTCGCCGTGGTAGCCGCCGCGCCACGTCATCAGACGGGTCCTGCCGGTGTGGCCGCGGCTGCGCTGGTACTGCACCGCCATCTTGACCGCCACCTCCACCGACACCGACCCGGAGTCGCTGAAGAACACCGTCTCCAGACCGGCGGGGGTGATCTGCACCAGCAGCTGCGCCAACCGGGCCGCCGGTTCGTGGGTGAGACCGCCGAACATCACGTGGCTCATGGTCGACACCTGGCGGGTGACGGCCTCGTCGAGGACCGGGTGCCCGTGCCCGTGTACCGCGGTCCACCACGACGCCATACCGTCGAGCACGTCCACCGACCGTCCGTCCCGGACCACCTTCAGGTAGGCCCCTGCGGCGCTGAGCACCACCGTCGCCGGCAGTGCGCCCGGGGCTCCGATAGTGCTGTACGGATGCCAGACATGCGCGGCGTCGATGGCGCTGATCTCGGCGGGAGTCAATCGGGACTGCGTCGGCACGGGCACCGAGAGTATCGGAGACGACGCGGCGCTTTGCTCACCAGGAGTTACCCAGACCTGTTGGGTACATTGTCTGTCGACCATGATGTTCTTGACCCCGACCAGGCCGGAGCCAGCAACCACTCCGGAACCTGTGACCCCGACCGCGATGGGGACCAGGAAATCGGGTTTCTACCGACATGATCTCGATGGACTGCGCGGTGTGGCCATCGCGCTGGTTGCTGTCTTCCACGTGTGGTTCGGCCGGGTTTCCGGCGGTGTCGACGTGTTCCTCGTGCTGTCCGGCTTCTTCTTCGGTGGCCGGTTGCTGCGCAACTCGCTGACCCCGGGCCTGAAGCTGTCGCCGGCGCGCGAAGTGACCCGGCTGGTGCGACGGCTGCTGCCGGCGCTGGTGGTGGTGCTCGCGGCGTCCGCTGTCCTGACCATCCTGGTGCAGCCGGAGACCCGCTGGGAGACCTTCGCCGACCAGAGCCTGGCCAGCCTGGGCTATTACCAGAACTGGGAGCTGGCAAACACCGCGTCGGACTATCTGCGCGCCGGTGAGGCCGTCAGTCCGCTGCAACACATCTGGTCGATGTCGGTCCAGGGCCAGTTCTACATCGCGTTCCTGATCATCGTCTTCGGGCTGACCGCACTGCTGCGCCGGCCCCTGGGCAAGCACCTGCGGGTGTTCTTCATCGTGCTGCTGGGCGCGCTGACCATCGCCTCGTTCGTGTACGCGATCATCGCCCACAACGCCGACCAGACCACCGCCTACTACAACAGTTTCGCGCGCGCGTGGGAGCTGCTGCTGGGCGCCGTGGCGGGCGCGCTGGTGGGTCACATCCGCTGGCCGATGTGGCTACGTGTGGTCGCGGCCACCGTGGCGCTGGCGGCCATCCTGTCGTGCGGGTGGCTGATCGACGGAGTGCAGGAGTTCCCCGGGCCGTGGGCGCTGGTCCCGGTGGGCGCAGGAGTCCTGATGATCCTGGCGGCGGCCAACCGGCAGCAGGGTGAGAAGCTTCCGCTGCCGAATCGGATCTTGGCCTGGCGGCCCTTCGTGACGCTGGGTTCGATGGCCTATTCGCTGTACCTGTGGCATTGGCCGCTGCTGATCTTCTGGCTGGTGCTCACCGGACGGGAACACGCCAACTTCGCCGAAGGCGCGGTGATCCTGCTGATCTCCGGGGTGCTGGCCTACCTGACCATGCGGTTCGTCGAGGAGCCGTTGCGCTACCGGGCGCCGTCACCGCACGTGGTGAAGGTGTCCTGGCGCAAACGGCTGCGGCGGCCGACGATGGCGCTGGGCTCGACGGTGATCCTGCTGGGCGTCGCGCTGACCGCCACGTCGTTCACCTGGCGCGAGCACGTCACCGTGCAGCGCGACAACGGCGAGGAACTGGCCGGCCTGAGTTCGCAGGACTACCCGGGCGCCGACGCGCTGCTGCATCAGCGTCGGGTGCCGGATCTTCCGATGCGTCCGACGGTGCTCGAAGCCAAGGACGATCTGCCCCAGTCCACCATCGACGGCTGTATCAGCGACTTCAGCAATGTGAGCATCCTCAACTGCACCTACGGTGACGAGTCGGCGACCCGCACCATCGCGTTGGCCGGTGGCTCGCACGCCGAACATTGGATCACCGCCCTGGACGTCCTGGGCAAGCAGCACGGCTTCAAAGTGGTGACCTACCTCAAGATGGGCTGCCCGCTGACCACCGAAGAACGGCCGCTGGTGATGGGCAGCAACCGGGAGTACCCCAACTGCCACACCTGGAACGAGCGGGTGATGAGCAAGCTGGTCGCCGACCACCCCGACTTCGTGTTCACCACGTCGACCCGGCCGTGGAACATCAAAGCCGGCGATGTCATGCCGGCCACCTATATCGGGATCTGGCAAACGTTGTCCGACAACAAGATTCCAGTGCTGGCGATGCGGGACACGCCGTGGATTCTCGACGAGGACCGCAATCCGTTCCTGCCGGCGGACTGCCTGGCCAGCGGTGGCGACGCCACGTCGTGTGGGATGAAACGCTCCGAGGCGCTCTCGGCCCACAATCCCACACTCGATTTCGTCGAGCAGTTCCCGCTGCTCAAACCGCTGGACATGAGCGATGCCGTGTGCGGCCAGGAGATCTGCCGCGCTGTCGAGGGAAATGTGCTGCTGTATCACGATTCTCACCACCTGACCGCGACGTACATGCGCACCCTGGTCGACGAACTGGGCAGGCAGATGGGCCCGGCCACCGGCTGGTGGTGAACGTCGCAGTCGTCGCGGGTGGTGCGCATTCGGACCCTCGCGCCGATAAGGTCGAACGATGCCGTCGAGCGAGCCACCCGGTCCATCTGAAGGCCTGCCCGCACCCAGCGCCCCGCTGACACCGGCGCCCACTGTCACCACCGTGTGGCCGGGCACGCCGTATCCGCTCGGGGCAACCTACGACGGGGCCGGCACCAACTTCTCCGTGTTCTCCGAAGTGGCCTCGAAGGTCGAGCTGTGCCTGATCGCCAAGAACGGCACCGAGACGCGTATCGAACTCGACGAGGTGGACGGCTACGTCTGGCATGCGTATCTGCCCACCATCACTCCGGGACAGCGGTACGGGTTCCGGGTGTACGGGCCCTGGGACCCCAGCCGCGGGCACCGGTGTGACCCCAGCAAGCTGCTGCTGGACCCGTATGGAAAATCGTTCCACGGCGACTTCGACTTCAGCCAGGCGCTGTTCTCCTACGACCTGGAAGCCGACGACCTGGCCTCCGGCGGGATCCCGCCCATGGTGGACTCGCTGGGTCACACGATGACCAGCGTGGTGATCAACCCGTTCTTCAATTGGCAGTCCGACCGGGCGCCGCGCACGCCCTACCACGAGACGATCATCTACGAGGCGCACGTCAAGGGCATGACGCAGACGCACCCCGGCGTGCCCGAGGAACTCCGCGGGACCTACGCCGGGCTGGCCCACCCGGTGATCATCGACCATCTCAAATCGCTGAACGTGACAGCCATCGAGTTGATGCCGGTGCACCAGTTCATGCACGACCACCGCCTGCTGGATCTGGGACTGCGCAACTACTGGGGCTACAACTCCGTGGGCTTCTTCGCCCCGCACTACCAGTACGCGGCCACCCGACACGCCGGCGGCGCCGTCGCCGAGTTCAAGACCATGGTCAGGGCGTTCCACGAAGCCGGTATCGAGGTGATCCTCGATGTGGTCTACAACCACACCGCCGAGGGCAACCACCTCGGACCGACGGTCAACTTCCGCGGTATCGACAACGCCGCCTACTACCGGCTGCTGGACGGCGACGCCCGCCTCTACAAGGACTTCACCGGCACCGGCAACAGCCTCAACGCCCGTCATCCTCACACTCTGCAGCTGATCATGGATTCGCTGCGTTATTGGGTACTGGAGATGCATGTGGATGGTTTCCGGTTCGACCTGGCCTCGACGCTGGCCCGCGAGTTCTACGACGTGGACCGGCTCTCGGCGTTCTTCGACCTCGTGCAGCAAGACCCGGTGATCAGCCAGGTGAAGCTGATCGCCGAACCGTGGGACGTCGGTGAAGGCGGATACCAGGTGGGCAATTTCCCTGGTTTGTGGACCGAGTGGAACGGGAAATATCGCGACACTGTGCGCGATTACTGGCGGGGCGAGCCCGCGACTCTGGGCGAATTCGCCTCCCGACTCACCGGGTCCTCCGACCTCTACGAGGCCACCGGACGGCGTCCGAGCGCGTCGATCAACTTCGTCACCGCTCACGACGGCTTCACCCTGGCCGACCTGGTGTCCTACAACGAGAAGCACAACCTGGCCAACGGTGAGGACAACCGCGACGGCGAGAGCCACAACCGGTCGTGGAACTGCGGGGTCGAAGGACCCACCGACGACCCCGAGATCCTGGAGCTGCGCGCCAAACAGATGCGCAACATCTGGGCCACCCTGATGGTCAGTCAAGGCACCCCGATGATCAGCCACGGCGACGAGATCGGCCGCACCCAGCACGGCAACAACAATGCCTACTGCCAGGACTCGCCGCTGTCATGGATGGATTGGTCGCTGTGCCAGTCGAATACAGACCTGCTGGCATTCACCCGCAAGGTGACGGCGTTCCGCAAGGCGCACCCGGTGTTCAAGCGTCGCAGGTTCTTCGAGGGCAAGCCCATCCGTACCGGCGAGCAGGCCCGTGACATCGCCTGGCTGACCACCGCCGGACAGGAGATGACGCCCGAAGACTGGGGATCCGGTTTCGGGCAGTGCGTGGCGGTGTTCCTCAACGGCGACGCGATTCCGGCGCCGAATGCCCGCGGCGAACGTGTGGTCGACGACTCGTTCCTGTTGTGCTTCAACTCCCACCCCGAACCCGTGGAATTCACCACACCCGACACCAGCTACGCCCACGAGTGGACCGCCGCCGTGGACACCGCTGATTCCCGAGGAGATAGTGACCTGGTGGTCAAAGCCGGAGAGACCGTGTCTCTACAGCCCCGTTCCGTACTGATCCTGCGTAAGACGGTCTGAACCCATGACCTCTCCTGTGCTGTCGACATATCGACTCCAGTTGCGCGGCGACGAGTTTCGCTTCGAAGATGCCGAGAAGCTGGTCGACTACCTGGCCGATCTCGGGGTCAGCCATCTGTACCTGTCGCCCGTCCTGACACCCGTACCGGGCTCGACCCATGGGTACGACGTCACCGACCCCACCACGGTGTCCGCCGAACTCGGTGGAGCGCAAGGCCTTTCATCGCTGGCCTCCGCAGCCCGCGGACGCGGCCTCGGGATCATCGTCGACATCGTGCCCAACCACGTCGGGGTGGACAAACCCGAACTCAACCCTTGGTGGTGGGACGTCCTGCGGCACGGCGAACAGTCGCAGTACTCCACGTATTTCGACATCGACTGGACCCTGGATCCGGACCGCAGAATCGTATTGCCGGTGCTCGGATCCGACTCCGATGTCGATGACCTGCAGGTGGACGGGGACGTGTTGCGCCTCGGCGATCTCGCTTTCCCGATCGCGCCCGGTACCGGTGACGGAACCGGTCCCGAGGTGCACGACCGGCAACACTACCGGCTGATCGGCTGGCGCAACGGGGTGTGCGGGTACCGCCGCTTCTTCTCCATCACCTCGCTGGCCGGGATCCGCCAGGAGGACCGCGACGTCTTCGACGCCAGTCACGCCGAAGTGCGCCGATGGTTCACCGAGGGGCTGGTCGACGGGGTGCGGGTGGACCACCCCGACGGCCTGTCCGACCCGGCCGGTTACCTGCAGTGGTTACGCGAATTGATCGGTCCGAACGCCTATCTGGTGGTCGAGAAGATACTCGCCGCCGACGAGGCGCTGGAACCGACACTGCCCGTCAACGGCACCACCGGCTACGACGCCCTGCGTGAGGTGGGCGGCCTGTTCATCGACCCCACCGGCGAAGAGGCACTGACCGCGTTGGCCGCATCGGCCGGGTTCGATCACGCCGAGGTGGCAGCCATGGAAGCCGACCTCAAGATCGGCGCGGCCACCGAAACCCTGTCCAGTGAGCTGGCCCGGCTGACCCGGGTGATCGTCGCCGCGGTGGGCCACGACCACCCGCTGCTGCCCGACGCAGTGGCAGCGCTGCTGACCAATCTCGGTGTCTACCGCAGCGACTACCGCGGATTGTCGGCACTTCTGCCCACCGCGATCGCCGAAACAGCCGCCGCCGCACCGCAACTGGCGCGCCCTCTGGAGCTGGTGTCGGCGGCGGTGGCCGCCGGAGGCGAGGCATCGGTGCGCATCCAGCAGTTGTGTGGCGCGGTCACAGCCAAGGCCGTCGAGGACTGCTTGTTCTACCGCGATGCCCGGCTGGTCTCCCTCAACGAAGTCGGCGGTGCGCCGGAACGGTTCGGGGTCAGCGCAGCGGAGTTCCACCAGAGTTCAGCGCTGCGGGCGCAGTTGTGGCCCACCGCGATGACGACGTTGACCACCCACGACACCAAACGCGGCGAAGACGTCCGCGCCCGGATCGGGGTGCTGTCTCAGGTGCCGTCCCTGTGGGCCCAACTCGTCACCGGATGGGAGTCCCAGGCGCCCTCCCCCGATGCCGCCACCGGATTGTTCCTGTGGCAGAACATCTTCGGTGTGTGGCCCGAAAGCGGCGAAGTCACCGAAGAGCTGCGCGGCCGGCTGCACGGGTACGCCGAGAAGGCCATCCGGGAGGCTGCGGTGCACACCACGTGGAACGACCCCGACGAGGCATTCGAGGGTGCGGTCCACGCGTGGGTGGACCAGGTGCTCGACGGCCCGGTCGCCACCGAGATCACCGCCCTGGTGAAACGGCTCTCCGCCCATGCCCACAGTGACGCGCTGGCGCAGAAACTGTTGGCGCTCACCGTGCCCGGTGTACCCGACGTCTATCAGGGCACCGAGTTGTTCGAAGACAGCCTGGTGGACCCCGACAACCGCAGGCCGGTGGATTACCCCGCGCGCCGCGACGCACTGGCCGCCGGTGACCATCCCAAGATCCGGGTGGTCACCGCAGCGCTGCAGGCGCGCCGCCGGCGCCCGGACAGCTTCCTGGCCGGCGGCTACACCCCGGTGATCGCCGAGGGTTCCGCCGCCGAGCAGTTGGTGGCGTTCCGGCGCGGAGACGATGTGCTGGTGGCGGTCAGCCGCTGGACCGTGCGCCTGGAGGAAACCGGTTGGGGTGACACCACTTTGACGTTGCCACCCGGCACCTGGACCGACTTGATCTCCGGCACGGTGCTCAGCGGCACCGTGAGTGCCGAGCAACTGTTCACCGACCTCTCGGTCGTCCTGCTGGAGAAAACCGATGCCTGAACATGAATTCGCGGTCTGGGCGCCGAAACCCGAGTTGGTGCGGCTGGACATCGCGGGAACCGCGCATGCGATGACCCGGTATGACGACGGATGGTGGCGCACCACAGTGGAAGTCGCCCCGGATGTCCGGTACGGCTTCCTGCTCGATGACGACCCGACCGTCCTGCCCGACCCGCGCTCCCCGCGTCAACCGGACGGCGTGCACGAACGCTCCCAGCTGTGGGACCCGGCCTCGGTGGAATGGAGCGACCAGAAGTGGTCGGGCCGCTCCATCGAGGGTGCGGTGATCTACGAACTGCACATCGGCACCTTCACCGCCGACGGCACTTTCGACGCCGCCATCGCGAAGCTGGATCACCTGCTGGACCTCGGTGTCGACTTCGTTGAGCTGATGCCGGTGAACGCGTTCAGCGGCACCTACGGCTGGGGTTATGACGGCGTGCTGTGGTGGGCCGTGCACGAACCTTACGGCGGGCCGGACGGGTTGGCGCGGTTCATCGACGCCTGCCACACCCGTGGCCTGGGCGTGCTGATCGATGCCGTGTTCAACCATCTGGGGCCGTCGGGCAACTATCTACCCCGTTACGGGCCGTATCTGTCTGCGGCGAGCAATCCGTGGGGCGAAGGCATCAACATCGCCGACGAGAATTCCGACGAGGTGCGCAATCTGATCATCGGGTGCGCGCTGCGCTGGATGCGCGATTTCCACGCCGACGGCCTGCGCCTGGATGCCGTGCACGCGCTGGTGGACACCACCGCCATTCACATTCTCGAAGAACTGTCCGCCGAAACCGACGCGCTGTCAGCACAGTTGGGCCGCGCGCTGTCTCTGATCGCCGAAACCGACCGCAATGATCCGCGGTTCATCACACCGCGCGACCACGGCGGCCTCGGTATGACCGCGCAGTGGGATGACGACATCCACCATGCTCTGCACACCGCGGTGTCCGGGGAACGGCAGGGCTACTACCACGACTTCGGGTCGATCGAGACGCTGGCGCACACGCTGAAGAACGGCTTCTTCCACGCGGGCACCTACTCGTCGTTCCGGGGTCGTCGGCACGGGAGACCGCTGGATACCAGCACGATTCCGGGTTACCGGCTGCTGGCCTACACCTGTACGCACGATCAGGTGGGCAACCGCGCCATCGGGGACCGTCCGTCGGCCTATCTGGATGCCGGTCAGCTGGCCGTCAGCGCAGCGCTGGCCTTGCTGACACCGTTCACGGCGATGCTGTTCATGGGTGAGGAATGGGCGGCGTCCACGCCGTTCCAGTTCTTCTCGTCGCATCCCGAGCCCGAGTTGGCCGAGGCCACCCGCAAGGGCCGCAAGGCCGAGTTCGCCTCGCACGGCTGGGACGCCGACGACATCCCCGACCCGCAGGACCCGGAGACATTCCTGCGGTCCAAGCTGGACTGGGCCGAACTGGACAGCGGCGGGCACGCCGAGCTGTTGCAGCTGTACCGCGATATGATCGCATTGCGTAAACGGGAGCCGGATCTCGCGGACTTCTGGCTGGACCACATGGGCGTCGACTACGACGAAGCCGAGCGCTGGATCATCCTGCGGCGCGGCAGCCTGTCCATCGCCCTGAATCTCGGTGAGCAAGCGGTCACCGTGCCCGCCGGCGGTGAGGTGGTACTGGCCTGGGGTGAGCCGAAGCCGGGCGGTGAGAGCACCGAACTGCCGGGGCATTCCTTCGCCGTGCTGAAGGGCTGAAACGCCGTACGGTTCCCTGCTGCGGTGATCCACCGCGCCTGTGCATGGCGGAATACCGGGTCGGCGGTGGGCAGGCATGCTCGCGGCATGTACAGCTATCACGCTCCTTCCGTCGGGGCCGCCCCCGGCACACTTCACTCCTCCGAGGATCTTCGTCGGCGGTGGCTGGCGCTGATGAACCCGCTGGGCTTCGGTAGGCAGGCGCTGTGGATGACGTTTGTGACGGCGGACCGGCGCATGGAGAAGGCGCTCACTCAATTCCCCGCCCAGTCCTACGACGACTGGTTGTTGGTCTTCAGTGTGATCGTCGACCTCAGTGAGACCGTCGACCAGATGATTCCGGGAAGCGAAGCGGCCTTCCTGTTCTCGCGACCGGGCTCGGGGACCGCGGTGTCCGATGAGGATCTGCACTGGGCGGACATGGTGCTCGGAGCCGCGGAGATGCACGGCCTGCCGATCGCGCCGTTCTTTCGTGTCAACGACAGCTCGGTGGTCAGGGTGGTTCCGGGCAACTGAGGCTGTGGATAACGGAATTCGCCGACAGGTGCCCGCCCTAGGACGCCGAGACCGCGAGCGCGCGGCCGGGGTGATCGCGGAGTTACCCGCGGCACTCGATGGTTGGCTCGGAGCGGGCACCACCGTGGCATTCCTGTTGACGCGGCCGGGGCGCGATGGGATCTCCGAGGACGATCGTCAGTGGGCTGCGCTGGTCAGAGTGCGGCCCAGCAGCTGAGCTCCATGGTGTCGTTGGCCTTGCCGGGGAAGTTCAGGCTGACAAAACCGTTCGCCGGGTTCCGCACGTAGTCGAGATAGGGTGCAGCACCGGCACTTTCGGTGTTGTCGGCAACCACCAGCGCGCCCGGTGACAGCTTCGGCTGCAGCAGGGTCAGTACGTCGAGGTACATCTCCTTCCACCCGTCGAGCAGCACCACACCGACCGGGCCGTCCACCGTGGGCAGGGTGCTCATCGCGTCACCCTGGAGGACCGAGATCAGATCGGAGACGCCGGCTTCGGCGAATGTCGCTGTGGCAGCGGCGATCTTGGACTCGCTGAGTTCGGTGGTGAACACCCGGCCGTGCCCGTTGTCGCGCACGGCGGCGGCCAGGTGCAGGGTCGAGATGCCGAAGGACATGCCGAACTCGACCACCGCCTGCGGCCGCGCGGAGCGGATGAGTGAGTACAGCAGCTTGCCCGCCATGGGGGCGATCGGCATGTAGACCTGCGCCATGGCGTCGGCGCGTTCCTGTGGGGTCCCCTCCAGCGTCCGCGGACGCTGGCCCGGTGGACGGCTGCGGCGTTGTTCGTCGGCTTTCCGGTAGAGCGCGGCGATGGTGTCGGCGACCGGACCGGTATGCAGCGTCGAACTCATGGGCCCAACGGTAGCCAGCCACCCTGTGTGGCCGCTATGTCCTGGCGAGCGCGCGTTGTGTGCACGATTTGCGCGGCGTGTTGCGGGCAGACACGCTCGCTCGGCCGGGAGGTCAGGTGAGGTAGCGGGAGAGGTCAGGTGAGGTAGCGGTAGGCCGGTGAGCCGGGTTCGAGCGCCTCGACGTGGCACTCCGAGGCCTTCATCCGGTCCAGCAGACCTTCGAGGCCGGCGGCAGAACCCAGTTCGACACCCACCAACGCCTCACCGGTCTCCCGGTTGTTGCGCTTGACGTACTCGAACAAGGTGATGTCGTCATTGGGGCCGAGCACCTCGTCGAGGAAGCGCCGCAGCGCACCCGGCTCCTGCGGGAAGTCGACCAGGAAATAGTGCTTGAGCCCGAGATGCACCAGCGACCGTTCGAGCACCTCGCCATAGCGGGAGACGTCGTTGTTGCCGCCGGAGATCAGGCACACCACCACCGAACCCGGGGTGATGTCGGCTTCGAGCAGCCCCGCGACGGACAGTGCCCCCGCCGGTTCGGCGATGATGCCCTCGTTCTGGTAGAGGTCCAGCATCGCGGTGCAGACCGCACCTTCGTCGACCGTGCTCAACGACACCATGTCGCCGGCCGCCGACAGCGCCGCGAACGGATATGCACCGGCCCGGTTCACGGCCGCGCCGTCGACGAACTGGTCCACGTGATCCAGCGTGACCGGCTCACCGGCGGCCAGCGCCGCGTCCATCGACGCGGCACCCGCGGGCTCGACGCCCAGCACCGCGGTACGCGAAGTCCGCTCGGCGATGTAGGTGGTGATACCGCTGATACAGCCGCCGCCACCGACGGGCACGATCACCAGATCGGGTTCACTGTCGAGCTGGTCGAGGATCTCGACGGCGATGGTGCCCTGCCCGGCCATGGTCCGGGGATCGTCGTAGGGCGGCACCAGGGTGGCACCGGTACGCGCAACATCGGCTCGGGCCGCCTCGGCGGCCAGATCGTAGGTGGCTCCGCCCACGATCAGCTCGATGAAGTCACCGCCGTGATAGCGGATACGGTCGCGCTTCTGCTTCGGTGTCTTGGCCGGCACATAGACCCGGCCGTGGATACCCATGGACCGGCAGGCCAGCGCGAACCCCTGGGCGTGGTTGCCGGCCGAGGAGCACACCACCCCGGCGGCGATCTCCTCGGCACTGAGCTGCATGAGCAGGTTGTAGGCACCGCGCAGTTTGTAGGACCGGACCGACTGCAGGTCCTCACGCTTGAGGTACACCAAGGCGCCGGTCAACTGCGACAACCGGTCGCTGAACTGCAGGGGGCTCGGTGTCACCACACCGCTGATCCGCTGTGCCGCCGCGTCGATGTCGGCCGCGGACAGCGGCGATACCGTGCGGGGACTCTGGCTCACATCAGCAGACACCGGTCAATGGTGCCACGCTCGGCCGATGCCCAGAAAATCGCGCGGACCGGCCATCCCTCGCCGGGCGCTCCGGCCAGCCGGACCGGCCTGACCGGTTCAACCTGATCGCACGTTTCGGTTGACCGAAACTTTGAATCAGAGCTATCGTGAACACATGACCACCGCCGAGCATTTCCGGTCCGCGATCACGCGACCCACCTCGGAGATCTCTGTCGCCGGTGTGCCATGGCCGGCCTACAAGGTGGTGGCCCTGCTGGTCGGGCTCGTGGTGTTCGGTGTGGTCGCGGTGGCCACCGCCAGCGCCTCCCCCGCCGTCCTCGGCGGCGCGGCAGCGGCCTCCGTGGTGTGGCTCGGGTTGGGCCTGCTGCACCGCGTGCGCTAGCCCAGGATTCTGCGCAGCTGCTCCAGGTCGGCCCTGACGGCCGCGACATCAGCAGCCAACTCCTGCTCATCGGCGCCCGCTTGTGCGCGCACGGTGAACACCACCTCGCACCATCGGTCGTCGTCCGCGGCGGGTGTCACCCGCATCGGGTTGTAGAACGTCGCCCCGCCGGGCAGCCGCACCACATGGTCGAGCACCCCCAGGTCGTTGGGCGCTGCGAACTCGACACTGATCTCACCCATGGGCGACGACACCGCCCACCGTCCGTCGACCGGCCTGACCTCACCACTGGCCAGTCCTGCCGCCCAGTGCGGCAAGTTACGGGGATCGGCCGCATAGGCGTACACCTCGGCCGGGCCGGCGTTGATCCACACGCTGACATGCCGGGAGTCAGGCCGTTGGGCGGTCATCACCTCATCGTCGCGCAGAAGGTGCGGCGGTGTGGGATAACACCCGTGCGCCTTGCCGGTTCAGCGCCGCGCCTCCCGGACCGATTTCACCACCTGGCTGAGATTCAACTGCCAGCGTTCGACGGCCCGGAAGCCCAGCGCGGCCGGCACCTGGTAGGCCACCTCGGCTTCGAGGTGCGGCCCGGGCGGCACCGCCGCATCGCCGGAATACGAGGGCAGCGTGTCATCGCGCTCGGTGACGGTCCACAGAACATTGCAGGTGAGGAGCTCATTGGTCCAGGCCGACACCGGCACCCGGGATTCGAAAAGGCCACGCTGGTCGGGACCGATGCGGGACACGCCGGGGTCACGTAGACCGGAGAAGGCATCCGGATGTGCCGCCGTGAGTCCGTTGATCACGGACTCCGGCGCCGCCAGATCGATGTTGAGGCAGTCGCCCGCACCGGCTTCGGCGTCGATCAGTCTCGCGACCTCGCTCTGGTCATGACCGAACTTGGCATAGGGGCCACGCTGCGCCAGGTAGTTCGGCACTGCCGCCACCACGAGCACGGCCAGGACCACGGCGATCCGACGCGGTTCCCGGCCGACGACCACCACCGCCAGCCCGATGAGCAGCGCCAGCCCTGGCGCGGTGTAGGACAGGTAGTGCGGCTGGTACATCGGCCGGGTGACAGCGGAGTAGAGCACCAGGACGGCCGTGGGCACGACGACCCACACCGCGGCCGTCCAGATCAACAGCCGCGGGTGAGGGCCGACGTCGACGTCGCTGCGGCGCCGTCGCAGGACCAGTGCGGCCACGACGACCACCAGGACGACGATCACAACCGGCAGCACCAGCGCCCAGGCGAACAGCGCCTCCGAGATCTGGTCCGGCGTGATCTCCTCACCGGCAGTGTGGGCGCCGCCGGAGTAGACCGCGGGAAAATACTGATCGCCGAGAATCTGGCCCAGCGTGGCCGGGCCGACCGGCGCGATCCATGCCACCTGCTTCTGCTGCCCCTGGATCAGCAGGAGGAACGGAGCGATCGCAATCGTGGCCGCCACCACCGCGCCGGCGAATCGCGCCACCGTGGTCCGCGACCGGCTCGATCCGAGTACCAGCGCACCGTGCGCGGCGACGATGAACAGCACGAAGACATTGCCCAGCGCGGCGATCACCAACCCGACCGCATAGGCACCCCAGAGCCAGAGCCTGCGCGAACGTACGGCCGCCACGCACAGCACCGTGAGCCACACCGCGTCGAACATCGACAGCGCATACGAGCGGGCCTCGATCCCGGCCCAGGTGGTGCGCGGCAGGACGGTGAACACTACGCCGGCGGCGATGGCCACCGACCGGGTGGACAGGGCTCTCCCGAGCACCACGACACCGGCGGCAGCGCCTCCGATCAGCAGTGCGCTGGGTAGCCGCGCCCAGAACTCGGTCGCGGGAAACACCGTGAACCACAGGTGCATGAACAGGTAGTAGGCCCCGTGCACGCCGTCGACGTTGGCGAGCATCCGCAGCATCTGATCGAGGGTGTACGTCGAGCCTGCAATGGTGGCGGCTTCGTCCAGCCACAACGACGGTCCGCCGGCACCCAGGACACTGACCACGAAGGCGAAGATCCCCACGAGCGCCGCGTCGGCCCGCCCGCCGGCGAGAACGGGGGCAGCCCTGTCGGACACTCGACCAGCAAATAGCGTCGAATTGAGCACAGAGAAGCCCCCACCACACACTGCGCAGGGCTCCCCGCCCTGCCGATTCGCAGAACCGTAGCAGTATGCCGCATCAAGAGCGAGATGAATCAATCGATGTGCGCGGGGGGATGCACACCGCACGAGCAAGCGCTGATCGACGGGCACTCACATGCCATCGCCCACTCGATGATGTCGCGGGCCCGGGCCAATTCAGCCATGCTGGCCTCGATTTCGACGAGTTTCGCTTTGGCGAGCGCCCGGCTCGCCGCCCGTCCGGGCGCCTCGTCGGCGAACAGCACCACGATGTCGTCGAGTGCGAACCCGGCGCGCTTGCACAACCGGATCACCTCCAGGCGGGCCAGCATCGTCTCGTCGTACCGGCGCTGGCCCCCAACCCGGCGCGGTGCGGGCAGCAGGCCGATCTGCTCGTAGTAGCGCAACGTGGTGGCGGCGACGTCGGCACGCCGCGCGAGTTCTCCGATGGTCAGGGCCACGTGCACTCCTTGAGCTTGACTTCGAGTCAACTCTAAGTCGTTGACTTGGCGGTATGCCGAACCTCGACGAGTTGACCCGCTCCCGGTACGCGCTGCTGCGCAGCTACCGCACCGACGGCAGCGCCGTGGACACCCCGATCTGGTTCACCTTCGACGGTGACGCCCTGGTGTTCCGGACCAAGATCGGCCCCAAGACCCGGCGGCTGAGCCGCGATCCGCGGGTCGAGATCCGGGCGTGCGACTACCGGGGACAGGTGACGGGCAACGAAGCCGTGTTCGGCGGACGGGCCAGCATCCTCGCCGCCCCCACCGCTGCGAGGGCCAACGACCTGCTGCGGCGTCGCTACGGGTGGCAGTACACCATCGTGCCGCTGATCAAGATCCCCGGCGTGCGCAACGTCCACAGCAAGCTGGCGCTGCGCGAGAAGGTGCGCCGGGCCTGCGACCGCGGCGTCTGGCCCGACAGCGCGATCGTCCGGATCGAGTTCTAACCGCCCAGGCAGCCCGGTCCGAGCAACGCCTTGAGGTCTCCCATCAGGGCCGAGGACATGGTGACCCGCAGCGACTGATCGAGCTCCAGCGTGGTGATGCGCTCACCGCTGATCAGTCGCAGGTGCACTTTCGAGGTGCCGGGATGCCGGGACAGCACCTGCTTGAGCGCACTCACCTTGTCGGTGGTGCACTGCCGGGTCGGCAGGCTCACCGCCAGCGGGCGATCCGCCTGTGCGCTCGAGAAGTCCGGCACCACAAGCTCATTGGCGATCAACGAGATACGGTCATCGCGAATGGCGACCTTGGCGCCCACCAGCACCACGGCGTCGTCGGCGATATCGGCCCCGAACGCCGAGTAGGTCTGGGGGAAGAACAGCACCTCGATACCACCGGTGAGGTCCTCGATCTGCGCCGACGCCCACGGCAGGCCGTTCTTGTTGACCCGCCGGTTCACCGAGGCCAGGATGCCGCCGACCCTGACCTGGGTGTCGTTGGCGATGGCACCTTCCAGGATCGCCGGGATCTGGGTGTCGACCTGATTGGCCAACAGATGAGCCACCCCGTTGAGCGGATGCCCGGACACGTAGAGGCCGAGCATCTCGCGTTCCAGAGCGAGCTTGTGCTTGTCCTCCCACTCTTCGTCGGGCACCCGGATGGTGAAGACGGCGTCGGTCTCCCCCTCCTCGCCTCCCCCGCCGAAGAGATCGAACTGGCCCATGGCCTCGGCCTTCTTGGTGCCGAGCACCGAGTCGACGGCGTCGGTGTGCACCAGGAACAGGCCCTTGCGCGGATGCTTGAGCGAGTCGAAGGCACCGGCTTTGATCAGCGACTCCGTCACCTTCTTGTTGCAGGCGGCGATGTCGATCTTGTTGAGGTAGTCGGAGAAGTCGGTGAAGTTGCCCCGCTCTTTGCGGGTGTTGACAAGGGAAGCAACAACATTGGCGCCCACGTTGCGCACCGCGCCCAGACCGAACCGGATGTCGTCACCCACGGAGGCGAAGTTCTGCACGGACTCGTTGACATCGGGCGGCAGCACGGTGATGCCGAGGCGGCGGCAATCGGCCAGGTAGATGGCCGCCTTGTCCTTGTCGTCACCGACGGAGGTGAGCAGTCCGGCCATGTATTCACCGGGGTAGTTGGCCTTGAGATACGCGGTCCAATAGGACACCAGGCCGTACCCGGCGGCGTGCGATTTGTTGAACGCGTACCCGGCGAACGGAAGGATGGTGTCCCACAACGCTTTCACCGCGGCTTCGGAGAAGCCGTTGGCCGTCATGCCCTCCTTGAAGCCCTTGTACTCGGCCTCGAGCACCTCCAGCTTCTTCTTACCCATGGCTTTACGGAGCGCGTCGGCCTTACCCATGGAGTAGGAGGCGACCTTCTGCGCGATGAACATGATCTGCTCTTGGTAGACGATCAGGCCGTAGGTCTCGGCCAGGATCTCCTTGAGCGGCTCTTCGAGCTCCGGGTGAATGGGCTTGATGGCCTGGCGGCCGTTCTTGCGGTCGGCGTAGTCGTTGTGCGCGTTCATGCCCATGGGACCCGGCCGGTACAGCGCCAGCACGGCCACGATGTCGTTGAACTCGGTGGGCTGCATACGCCGCAGCAGATCCCGCATGGCGCTGCCGTCGAGCTGGAACACTCCCAACGTGTCCCCGCGCCCCAGCAGTTCATAGGCCTTGGGATCGTCGAGGTCGAGTGACTCCAGATCCAGATCGACGCCGCGGTTGGCTTTGATGTTCTCGATGGCGTCACCGATGATCGTCAGGTTCCGCAGGCCGAGGAAGTCCATCTTCAGCAGGCCGATGGCCTCACAGGACGGGTAATCCCAGCCCGTGATGACCGCCCCGTCCTGCGGGCGCTTCCACAGCGGGATCGCATCGATCAGCGGTTCGGAGCTCATGATCACCGCACACGCGTGCACACCCGCGTTGCGAACCAGGCCCTCGAGGCCACGAGCGGTCTCGTAGATGGTGCGCACATCGGGATCGGTGTCGATGAGCGCGCGCACCTCGGCGGCCTCTTTGTACCGCTCGTGGGTGGGATCGGTGATGCCAGAGACCGGGATGTCCTTGGCCATGATGGGCGGCGGCAGGGCCTTGGTGATGCGGTCGGCGATCGCGAACCCGGGCTGCCCGTAGTGCACACGGGCCGAATCCTTCAGCGCCGCTTTGGTTTTGATGGTACCGAAGGTGATGACCTGGGCCACCCTGTCGCTGCCCCACTTATTGGCGGCGTACCGCAGCATCTCGCCGCGGCGGCGGTCGTCGAAGTCGATGTCGATATCGGGGGCCGACGGGCGTTCGGGGTTGAGGAACCGTTCGAACAGCAGACCGTGCGGGATGGGGTCGATGTTGGTGATACCCATCGCGTAGGCCACCAGCGACCCCGCCGCCGATCCACGGCCCGGGCCCACCCGGATGCCCACCGAGCGCGCGTAATTGATCAGGTCGGCGACGATCAGGAAGTACGCCGGGAAACCCTTGTCGCAGATGACCTTGATCTCGTAGTTCGCCCGGTCGATGTACTCCTGCGGAACCTCGGCGCCGGGGAACCGGCGCTGCGAGAGCCCGGTCATGACCTCGTGCGTCAGCCAGGACCCCTGGTCGTGGCCCTCGGGCACCGGGAAGATCGGCATCCGGTCCTTGGGCGTCCACACGTCGGTGTAGGGCTGTACGCGCTCGGCGATCAGCAGCGTCGAGTCGCACGCACCGGGCACCTGGTCGTCCCACAGCGCCCGCATCTCCGCCGCGGACTTCAGGTAGTAGCCGTCACCGTCGAATTTGAAGCGGTTGGGGTCCGAGAGCGTCTTACCGGTCTGGATGCACAGCAGCGCCTCGTGGTTCTGGGAGGCATCGCGGGTGACGTAGTGGCAGTCGTTGGTGGCCAGCGGCCGGATGCCGAGCTTCTTGCCGACCTCCAGCAGGCCTTCGCGGACCCGGCGCTCGATGTCGAGGCCGTGGTCCATCAGCTCGAGGAAGAAGTTCTCCTTGCCGAAGATGTCCTGCCACTTGGCGGCAGCGGCCACGGCTTCGTCGAGGTGACCGAGCCGCAACCGGGTCTGCACCTCACCGGACGGGCAGCCGGTGGTGGCGATGATGCCTTCGGCGTGTTCGGCGATGATCTCGGCATCCATGCGGGACCACTTGCCGAGCTGGCCTTCGAACGACGCCAGCGACGACAGCTTGAACAGGTTGCGCAGCCCGGTGGCGTTCTCGGCCACCATGGTCATATGCGTGTAGGAGCCACTGCCGGAGACATCGTCGGACTTCTGGCTGGGATCACCCCAGAGCACGCGTTTGGTCTCGAACCGCGAGGCCGGCGCGATGTAGGCCTCGATGCCGATGATCGGCTTGATGCCGGCGGAGGTGGCGGCGTTGTAGAACTCGCTGGCGCCGAACATGTTTCCGTGGTCGGTCATGCCGATGGCGGGCATCTCGAGGCGCTGGGCCTCGGCCAGCATGGGTTTGACCTTGGCGGCACCGTCGAGCATCGAGTATTCGGTGTGGTTGTGCAGGTGCACAAAAGAGTCGCTGGTACCCATAGGCCGCTCAGTCTAAAGCGGTCCACCGACACGTCCGGGCGTGTCGGCGACAGCCCCGCGGCGTGTCGTGTCGCGGCCTCACGATGACCCTGTTCATCGACTATCCGGGGTTGGCGTTACTTCCGGTTTGTGTGCTGGTCGCCGTCTGGTCATGGTCGCGTTCTCACGTCACAGGGGTGGCGGCTGCCCTCTGGTTGGCGTACTTCGGGTGGGAGCTCTTCGTGAGCGAAGACCGGCCCGACGCCAACATCAGGATCGATCTGTTGGTGATCTACCCGGTGCTGCTGGTGGTGACGGTGTGGGGTGTCTGGCGCGGTCGACGAGCCCGCTGATCAGGCCTCGTCCTGGAGCAGGCGGGCCATCTCGTCGGACTGCTGTTCGGTCAGATTCCCCGACAACTGCAGGGTGTCACCCGAGATGGCCTCGGTGATCTGCGGCGCCGACACCACCACCGAAGCCCGCACGAACGCCACCTGCTTGCCGACCTGGGTCCCGGTGTAGTCGGCGAACGCCGTTGCCGACTCGGCATTCATCGACACCTGGACGATGTAGCCGTTGGTGATCGGTGACAGCAGGGAGTCGACGCGGACCAGCTGCAACTGCACCCCTTCGGGGCCCAGTGTGTACAGCGCGCTGCGGGCGAAGTCGCAGGTGCGCAGCTCCGCGGTGGGCACCACGGGCTGCGGCGGCGGACACTGCTCGGGAAGCACCCCCTCCACGGCGACCACGGGGCGAACCGCCAGCGGTTTGATGGTGTAGACCGGCGGTTCGGTCGAGATGGGCGTGGCTGCCTGCTCGTCGGCACGGCCATCGGAGCTCGCGAGTTGCATCAGCAACGATCCGGCGATGGGCACGACGACGGCCACCCCGCCCACCGCCGCGATGACGGCGATCGAGATCCTGCGTCGCCGCGCAGCCGCCACCCGCGCCCGCTCGTCCATCCTGCAGTCCCCGCCTTTCGTGGCCGTGCTCGGCGGCCCCACGATGTGTATCACGTCGCCCGGGACTCGCAGCGCCAGCCTGGCCGCAAGATGGTCGCGCACGGTTTGGCTGGAAATGTGACAGGGCGGAGTGGCCGCCTCGTACTGGAAGCGGCCGGGATGTCACCGGTGGCCGCGGCGAGCAGGGCCAGCAGCCGGCCGTAGGAGCGGCCGGCCACCTCGGCGACCGCTGCTCAGGGTTGATACCAGCCCCGTTCCCGCGCATAGGTCACCGCGACCGGGCGGATCTCGACCGAGCCCCATTGGGCGGCCGGGCACCGGGCCGCCCAGGCCAGGGCGGCGTCCAGGTCGGCCACGTCGATCACGAAGATGCCACCGAGGCGTTCCTTGGTGTCGGCGAACGGGCCGTCCTGGACCTCGGGTGTGCCGTTGCGCGCGGTGTAGGTGGTGGCCACCGCGGTGCTCTGCAACACCTGGGTGCCGATCAACACCCCCGCGTCGTCGAGGTCAGCGGCATACCGCGCGAACGCTTCCCGGGCCGGGGCCATGTCCTGGTCGGTGAGGCCGGCGTCGGGGCCTTCCTGGTAGTGCATGAGCAGGCTGTACTGCATGGTGACATCCTCCCGGATCGATGGTGGTCACCGAGATGACGATCGATGCGCCCCGGAATCGACATCAGCGCCGGGATTCTTCGATCGTCTGGTCCGCAGGATCGCATCGGCACTGAACACGGCCAGCGCCACCCAGATCAGGGCGAAACCGAGCCAGCGCACGGGCGGCATCGGTTCGTTGCCGACGACGATCCCCCACGTCATCTGCATGGCGGGGGTCAGGTACATCAGCAGACCGAGGGTCACCAGCGGCAGTCGTTGCGCCGCGGCGGCGAACAGCAGCAGCGGGATGGCGGTGAGCGGACCCGACAGCATCATCAGCGCGGTGTGTCCGGCCCCGAACCCGAGGAAGTGGCCCTGGCCGGCGGCTTCGAGGACGGCGATGTAGGCCACCGCGGCCGGCGCCGCGACGGCCGCCTCCACACCCACACTGACCCGCGGATCGGCGGGCACCACCTTCTTGACGGCGCCGTACAGCCCGAAGGAGAACGCCAGCCCGAGTGCGATCCACGGCGGTGCGCCGAACTGCACCCCCAGGATCACCACGGCGACGACGGCGATCAGCAGTGCCGCGACCTGTGCGCGATTGAGCTTCTCGCGGAAAATCAGTACACCGAGGGCGACGCTGACCAGCGGATTGATGAAATAGCCCAGGGCCGCGTCCACCACGTGCCCGTTGTTCACGGCGTAGATGTAGATGAGCCAGTTCATCGAGATCAGCGCCGACGCCAGGATCAGCAGCAGCCAGGTCCGGCGGTCGATGCGGCGCAGATCGGGTAGCCGGCGGACGGCCACCACGACGACGGCCATGAACGCCAGCGTCCACAGGATGCGTTGGGCCAGCACCTCGAACGCGCCCGCCGGTTCCAGCAGCGGGAAGAACGCCGGAAACAGGCCCCAGGAGCCGTAGGCGCCCAGTCCGTACAGCAGCCCGGATCGGGGACTGCTCACTCGTGACTCTGCAGCACGTCGAGCGCGTGCTGCAGATCGTCGGGATAGGGACTGGTGATCTCGACCCGCCGCCCGTCGGCGGGGTGAGCGAAGGCCAGTGACCTGGCGTGCAGCCACTGTCGTTGCAGCCCAAGCCGTTTCGCGATAGTGGGGTCGGCACCGTAGGTCAGGTCGCCGCAGCAGGGGTGGTGCAGCGCCGCGAAGTGCACCCGGATCTGGTGGGTGCGGCCGGTCTCCAGGTGTACATCGAGCAGGCTGGCGGACTGGAACGCCTCGATGGTGTCGTAGTGGGTGACGCTGTGCCTGCCGCCTTCGACGACGGCGAATTTCCAGTCGTGTCCGCGGTGGCGCCCGATCGGGGCGTCGATGGTGCCGCTGGACGGATCGGGATGGCCCTGCACCAGGGCGTGGTAGCGCTTGTCCACGGTGCGCTGTTTGAAGGCCCGCTTGAGGACGGTGTAGGCGCGTTCGGACAGCGCCACCACCATGACACCGGAGGTGCCGACGTCGAGTCGGTGCACGATGCCCTGGCGTTCGTGGATGCCGGAGGTGCTGATCCGGAATCCGGCGGCCGCCAGCCCGCCGAGCACGGTGGGGCCGTGCCAGCCGACCGTGGCGTGCGCGGCCACTCCGGGTGGTTTGTCGACGGCGACGATGTCGTCATCGGAGTACAGGATGGACATGCCCTCGATCTCCTCGGGCACGTTCTCCACCGGCGGCGGTGCCTCGGGCAGACGCACTTCCAGCCAGGCACCGGCGGTCAGCTTGTCGGATTTGCCGGCCTGGGTGCCGTCGAGGACCACACCGCCGTCCTCGGCGATCTCGGCGGCGACCGTCCGCGACAGTCCCAGAAGGCGCGCCAGTCCGGCGTCGACGCGCATACCGGCAAGCCCCTCCGGGACGGGCATGGACCGTTCGGCCATTACTGCGGCTCGGGTTCGAGTTCGGGCTTGCGCCGGCCGACGGTGTCGAAGTCGAAACCGAACAGTGAGAGCACCACCAGCAGGATCGCCCCACCGACGACGGCCGGGTCGGCGACGTTGAACACCGGCCACCATCCGATCGACAGGAAGTCCACGACATGGCCGCGTAGTGGGCCGGGTGAGCGGAAGAACCGGTCGACCAGGTTGCCCAGCGCGCCGCCCAGGATCATGCCCAGGCCGAGGGCCCACCACGGGGACACCAGACGTCGGCCCATCCAGATGATTCCGATCACCACACCGGTGGCCACCAGGGTCAGCACCCAGGTGTAGCCGGTCGCCATCGAGAACGCGGCACCGGAATTGCGCACCAGCGTCCAGGTCACGGTGTCGCCGATGATCGACACCGGCTGGCCGGGGGTCAACAGATGCACGGCAGCGACCTTGGTGATGATGTCGAGCACCCATACCACCGACGCGACCGACAACAGCAGCTTCAGACGTTTCCGGGGCTTGGGCTCCACCGTCTCCTGCTCCACGACATCGGCGTCGGGCTGGGTCTCTCCGGCGTCTGTGGACTCTGCGGGCTCTCTCGGCCCGGGGTCGGTGGCCTTGTCTCCGGTTGAACGGTCCCCCGGCTCCGACGAGCCGGGTGTTTCGTCAGTCACCCGACCATCATCCCCTAACCGCTTCGAGCCCCGCGATCAGGCATGATCAGCCCATGCCACGCCTCGTCGTGATCGCCACCGGAGGCACGATCGCCACCAGCACCGATACCGACGGGGTGAAACGGCCCGCCCGCAGCGCCGGCGATCTGCTGGCAGCTGTCGAACCCCGTCCGGACGTGGAGACGGTGGAGTTGATGGCGGTCGACAGTTCGATGCTGGGGCCGGCCGAGTGGGACGCGATGCGCGACGCCATCGACGCGGCGGTGGCCGGTGGCGCCGACGGGGTGGTGCTCACCCATGGCACCGACACCATGGAGGAGACGGCGCTGTGGTTGGAACTCACCTATGACGGGGCGGTGCCGGTGGTGCTCACCGGCGCTCAGCGCAGCTCCGACGCCCCGGACGCCGACGGGCCGGGCAACCTTCGCGACGCGCTGACGGTGGCAGCCGACCCGGCGGTCGCAGGCTGGGGTGTGACGGTGTGCTTCGCGGGCCGGGTGCTGCAGCCGCTGGGTCTGCAGAAGGTGGCCACCGCGGATCTCACCGGTTTCGCCGGCCGGGTGGTGGCCACGGTGTCCGCGGGGCGCGTGGAGGTGGTCGCGGCCAAGGAACGCAGCACGGTCGGTCGGGTGCGCGCGGGGGCCGCCCCGCGGGTGGACGTGGTACCGGTGTACGCCGGCTCCGATGGGGTGGCGATGGATGCGTTCGTCGCGGCCGGGGCCCGGGGGCTGGTGCTCGAGGCGTTGGGGTCGGGCAATGCCGGCGCGGCGGTGATCGACGCCGTGGGCAGGCACTGCGCGGCCGGAGTGGTGGTGGCGGTGTCGACACGAGTGCCGGGTGGGCAGGTCAGCCCGGGATATGGGCCGGGACGCGCGCTGGTGGACGCCGGCGCGCTGGTGGTGCCGCGGCTGCGGCCGCCCCAGGCCCGGGTGCTCCTGATCGCCGCGCTGGCGGCCGGCTCAGCGCCCGCCGAGATCGTCGACCGGTTCGGCTGAGGCCGGCTCGGCGTCGTCTTCGATGTCGTCGATGTAGTCCGGCCAGTCCAGGCTGTCGACCGGGTTGGCGCTCACGATGTCGGGGCTGGCGACCGGGAAGGTCTTGGCGACACCGCGGCCGCTGGCCCGGGTCTCGAACCGCACGGTCATGACTCCGTGGCCGGCACCCTGGATCCAGCCGTGGCCGAGTTCGGGGTGGGCCACGTCGTCCCCGATCCGCCACCCGCCGGCCTCCGGCGCCGGGGCGCGGACCGGCGCGGCCGTCTCCCCCAGCTGGGCTTCGTGCACTTCCTGCTGATCCAGATCGGGGAACAGCGACTCCTGCCGGACATCGGACAGTCCGGAGAACCCGACGCCGAGCAGCCGGATGGGGCCGATCTCGATGGGGTCCAACAACAATCGGCGCGCCGTAGCGGCCAGGGTCGCTGCCTCGGTGGTGGCGTACGGCAGGGTGGCGGACCGGGTGAGGGTGCTCATGTCGGTCTTCTTCAGTTTCACCGTCACGGTCCTGGCGCCGCGGCCGTCGCGCAGCAGCCGCCGGTGCGCGTGCTCGGCGATGGGGCCGGTGGCCTCGCGAAGCTGATCCAGGGTGGTCAGGTCGGCGGCGAAGGTGGACTCGGCGCTGATCTGTTTGGCTTCGGCACGCTCGGCGACGGGCCGGTCGTCGATCCCGCGGGCGAGGCGGTGCAGCGCCGGGCCGACGGTGGCGCCGAGGATGCTGGCCACCTCGCTTTCGGCCAGTGCGGCGAACTGGCCGATGGTCTCGATGCCCAGGCGGTGCAGTTTGTCCTCGGCGACGGGCCCGATCCCCCACAGCCGGCGCACCGCCAGGCTGTCGAGCAGCGGGCGTTCCTCGTCCCGGCGCACCACCCGGATCCCGTCCGGTTTGGCCAGGCCGGAGGCGATCTTGGCGATCTGCTTGCCCGAGCCGGCGCCCACCGACGCCACCAACCCGGTCTCGGTGCGGACCCGCTGGCGCAGTTGTTCGCAGAAGGCGTCGACGTCGGCGGCAGCGGCTCCGGCGAGTTCGGCAGGCTCCCCGAACGCCTCGTCGAAGGACAGCTGCTCGAGCACGGGCACCACGGTGCGGATGGTCTGGAACACCCGCCGACTGGCCACGCCGTAGACGACACCGCGCGGGGGCAGCACCACCGCGGAGGCGCCGACCAGGCGTCGAGCCTGGTGCATGGGCATGGCCGACCGTGCGCCGAAGACGCGGGCTTCGTAGCTGGCCCCGGCCACCACGCCCCGGCCGCCGAGGCCGCCGACCAGCACGGGACGGCCGCGCAGGGTGGGTCGGGTGAGCTGCTCCACCGAGGCGAAGAACGCGTCCATGTCCAGGTGCAACACCCACCTGTCAGACGCGTTCACGACGTCCGATCGTAGAGCCACTGACCGACGCAACAGGCCAGGCACAGCCGAGGCGAATCATGGCCGGCCAGCCAAAAGAGCCACTGACCGACGCAACAGGTCAGCGTTGGCAGAGCTCCCGCACGGTCGGGTAGATCCGCAGGTAGCGCTTGTAGAGCTCGTCGTACTGCTGGGCCACCTCGGGTTGCGGGGAGATGGACTTCACGGTGCGCGTCATCGCGGCGGCAGCGGTCCGCATGTCGGCGTGGATACCCACCGCGCAGCTGGCCATCATGGCCGCACCCAGTGCGGTGGTCTCCGACTCGGCGCAGATGTCGACCTGCATGCCGGTCACATCGGCGATGATCTGCGACCACAGTGGGCTGCGGGAGCCGCCGCCGGTGGCCAGGAACCGGCGCACCGGTACGCCGGTGTCCGCTTCGACGCCTTCGACCTGCAGGCGCACCTCGAAGGCGGAACCTTCGAGGACGGAGCGGTAGAAGTGGGCGCCGGTGTGGATCCCCGACCAGCCCAGCACGGTTCCGCGCGCGTTGCCCTCCCAGTAGGGCGTCTGCGAGCCGTTCCAGTAGGGCACGGTGAACAAGCCGTCGCTGCCCGGCGGTACCGATTGTGCACCTGCTTCGAGATCCTGTTCACGGGCCGCGCAGGACCGGTCCGCGCCCTGGGCCAGCAGTGCGGGCACGAAGGTGTCGACGAACCACGTGATCAGATACGCACCCGACAGCGTGA
Source organism: Mycobacterium sp. Soil_C_30 (assembly GCF_057656995.1). NCBI lineage: Bacteria > Bacillati > Actinomycetota > Actinomycetes > Mycobacteriales > Mycobacteriaceae > Mycobacterium > Mycobacterium sp. Soil_C_30. Next base: position 93,225 of record NZ_JBDGJH010000022.1, read on the forward strand.
ACGCCTCCAAGAGGAATCCCTGCCCGGCGGCGTCGAGCACGGTGCGGTACTTGCGTGACCAGCGGTACTCCGGTGAGACATAACCGGCGACGAGTGCGGTGCCGACGTTGAGGTACATGGTCTCGGAATCCGAGACGCCGGTGCCCAGAGCGGCACATTGGCCGTCGCCGGCAGCGGCGATGACGGGGGTGCCCGGTGTCAGGCCGAGCTGTTCGGCGACGGCACCCTCGACAGCGCCGATGACGCTGCCCGGGGTGGCGATCTCCGGCAGTTGACCGGCGTCCACGCCGGCGATCTCACAGAGTGTGGATGACCACTGCCGCGAGGCCAGGTCCATCAGGCCCAGCGAGTCGCCGCTGGAGGCGCTGGTGACCCAGCGTCCGGTCAGTCGCCAGTGCAGGTAGGCGGCCACATCGGCGACCCGGGTGGCCCGCCGCAGCGTTTCGGGCTCGTGTTCTTTGAGCCAGGCCAGTTTGAAGATGGCCGGGGTGATGTCGGGCACCCGCCCGGAGATCCGGTGGGTCTCGTCGGAGCCGTACTCCTCGACCTGCGGCACCGACCGGTTGTCCGCCCACACGATCGCCGGGCGCAACGGTTCGCCCGCTGCGTCGACGCAGACGAATGTCTCGCGTTGGTGGGTGACCGTCACGGCCGCGACCCGGGATCGGTCCACGCTGCTCATGGCCTCGGCGATGACCGCGCTGACGGACCGCCACCAGTCGTGGGCGTCCTGCTCGTGCCGGCCCTCGGGCGTCTTGGCCATGGGAAACGTCGTGCGTCCGACGCTCAGCGAACGTCCGTCCGGGCTGAACACCACCGCTTTGGCGCCGCTGGTCGAACAGTCGACAGCCAGCACCAGATCGCGATCGGCCATCGGCGAGATCCTCCTCGAAACTGTTGACAGAGTGATCCATGCAACAGTGTTAGTTATAACATGCACTGTGTTAGATAAGTGCTCGGGATCGCTGCCGCGGCCCCGTTGCCCTCGACGAAAGGCCAGCCCGTGACCTCCGCTGCATCCAACCTAGACTCGGCCCGCGCCGAGGTGGTCAAGTACGCCAACCGACTCACCTCCGACGGCCTCGTCGTGGGCACCTCGGGGAACATCTCTCTGCGGGTGGACGACGTGATCGCGGTGACGCCCTCCGGCGTCGACTACGCCACGATGCGCCCCGAGGACGTTCCGGTGGTGCGGCTCGACGGCACCGTGGTCGCCGGCGACCTCAAGCCGACCAGCGAGCTGCCCATGCACCTGCGTTGCTACCAGGACTTCGACGCAACAGCGGTGGTGCACACGCATTCGGCTGCCGCAACGGCCCTTTCGTTGTTGAAGGACACCGTGCCGCTGGTGCACTACCAGCTCGCGATGTTCGGCGGCCAGGTGCGGGTGGCGCCCTACCGCACCTACGGCACGCCGGAGCTGGCCGACGCGATGGCCGAAGGGCTGCACGAGCGCAGCGCCACCATCTTGGCCAACCACGGCACCATCGCCTTCTCCCATTCCCTCGGGCACGCCTTCGACAAGGTCAGCCAGCTGGAATGGCTGTGCGACGTGTGGCTGCGCGCCGCCGCCGTCGGTACACCACGGGAAATCAGCCCCGAGGAGCTCGAGCACGTGGTCGCGAAGTTCAGTACGTACGGCCAACCGAAAACCGCGTGACCGACACCACAGAAAACCCTTGACCTGATATAAATCACGGCTAGCATGTGATTTCTCACATACAAATGTGAAGTAGCTCAGCCGTGAAGGGAAGAAATGAGATCTGTGAAGACGCGGTCGGCGAAGCTCGCGGCGGTCGCCGGGACCGCCGTCGTGACCATGGCGGCGCTGACCGCGTGTGGCGCCGGGGACACCAGCGCCGGCGACGATCGCAAGACCATCGGCGTGACCGTCTACGACATGAGTTCGTTCATCACCGCCGGAAAGTCCGGGATGGAGACTTACGCGGCGGCCAACGACATCGACTTGCTGTGGAAGTCGGCCGGCGGCGACGTCAGCACCCAGGCCGACCAGGTGGACCAGTACATCAACCAGGGCGTCGACGCGATCATCATCGTTCCCGTGCAAGCGGATTCGCTACAGCCGCAGATCGAGTCGGCCAACACCAAGGGCGTCCCGGTACTGGCCGTCAACGCCGCGCTCTCGGATGACTCGAAGCTGGCCGCCACGGTGCTGCCGGATGACGTCGCGGCCGGCAAGCAGCAGATGCAGCAGATGGTCGACCACCTGGGCGGCCAGGGCAACATCGTGATCCTGCAGACCAAGCTCGGTTCGTCCTACGAGATCGACCGCACCGCGGGCAATCAGGAGATCCTGAAAGCCAACCCGGGTATCAACGTGCTGGCGATGGACACCGGCGACAACACCCGGGATATCGCGGTGAACAAGATGCGCAACTGGATCACCGCGTTCGGTCCCCAGATCGACGGCATCGTGGCCCAGAACGACGATATGGGCCTGGGTGCGCTGCAGGCCATCAAGGAATCCGGGCTGACGATCCCGATCGTCGGCATCGACGGTATCGAGGACGGCCTCAACGCCGTCAAGACCGGTGATTTCATCGGAACGTCGTTGCAGCACGGCACGATCGAACTCGCCGACGGTCTCGCGGTGGCCAAGCGGGTCGCCGACGGCGAGGACATGTCGCGCGAGTTCGTCTACACCATGCCCCCGGTGGACTCGAGCAACATCGACGAGGTGCTCCAGAACGTCGTCACGGACCGGCAGGCGCTGCTGGACCGGTTGCCCCAGGTGATCGACAAGAACATCGAAACCGGAGACATGGCCAACGAGGAGTAGGGCGACACACTGATACTGGTTAGGCTCGGCGTGTCGTCGCCCGACAAGCCGAGCCGATCCACCCCGCGGAGCAGGGCCGGGTGGGAGGGAAGGAACAGCCGATGAGCAGCCCGAGTCAGAACGGCAAGGCGGCGGCGCGGCAGGAAGAGCGTCACCGCCTGGTCACCGAGGCCGTGATGGCGGCAGGGTCGGTGGCCATCGAGGATCTGGCGCGCATGTTCGACGTCAGCGTGATGACCATCCACCGCGACCTCGACCGGCTCGAAGCCCAGAACGTCCTGCGCAAGGCGCGTGGGGTGGCCACCGCATTGCCCTCCAGCACAGTCGAATCCAACGACGCCTACCGGCGCGGGCAGCAGCGCGACGAGAAGCGGGACCTGGCGGCGACAGCGCTGGAGTTCATCCACCCCGGCGACACGGTCATGCTCGACGACTCCACCACGGTGCTGCCGCTGCTGGACCTGCTGGGCACCAAGGCGCCACTGACCGTGGCGAGCAACAACCTCAGCGTGGTCAACGGCCTCGTCGACACCGAGGACGTCGAGATCGTCCTGATCGGCGGGGAGTACCGGGCCTGGTGCAACTCCTTCATGGGCCAGATGACCCTCGATGCGATCGCGGCCCTGCACGCCGATGTGCTGATTATGTCCACCTCAGCGGTCACCGGGACGGCGTGCTATCACCAGCGTCAGGACACCATCTCGGTGAAACGCGCGTTGATCGCGGCGGCCGAGACCCGCGTCCTGCTGGTCGATCACACCAAATTCGAGCGGCGCGCCCTGTTCCGGCTGTGCGCGCTGTCCGAGTTCGATCATGTGGTGGTGGATTCCGCGACGCCGGAGGCCACCCTCGACGCGCTGTGCCAGCACCACGGCAGTGTCACCGTCGCCCCGCGCTCGAACTGACGGGCGGATGCCGGCGGGTCACCCGGGCGTGGCACAATAAGTTAAATCAAACACGAATCGTGTGATTTTCGACATGGGAGAACAGTGATGCGAGCAGCCGTCTTCTACGGACCCGGCGACCTGCGGATCGAGGACGTGCCGACCCGCAACCCCGAGGCCGGCGAGATCGTCGTCGAGGTGCATGCCGCGGCCACCTGCGGCACCGATCTCAAGGCCTACCGTCGTGGCCACCACAAGCTCTTCAAGTCCTTTCCGGCGCCGTTCGGTCACGAGTTCGCCGGTGTGGTGACCCGCGTGGGGGCCGGAGTCACCGACTTCGAGCCGGGCATGCGGGTGGTCGCGGCCAACACCGCCCCCTGCGGCGGCTGCTGGGCGTGCAAGGCGGGCCGGCTGAGTCTGTGCGAGAACCTCGAATTCCTCAACGGTGCTTTCGCCCAAGAGGTCGTGATCCCGGCCGCCATCGTCCGGCGCAACACCTATCAGATCGCCGACACCACCTCGTTCGCGTCGGTGGCGCCGCTGGAACCGCTGGCGACCGTCGTGCACGGGATGTATGTCAGCGGAATCGAACTCGGCGATGTGGTGGCCGTCAACGGGGCGGGACCGATCGGCCAGATGTTCATCCGGCTGGCCACGCTGCGCGGCGCCCACGTGATCGCCGTCGACCAGTCCCCGTTCCGGCTCGAGGCCGCCAAGAAGATGGGCGCCAAGGAGATCATCGACATCTCCGAGCATCCGGGCGTCGACGAGGTGGCCGCGGCGGTGCGCGCACTCACCCCGTACGGCAAGGGCGCCGACGTCGCGATCGAGGCCGTCGGCCTGCCCCAGGTGTGGGAACAGACCGCCAAATGCCTGCGCCCCGGCGGCAAGGCCGTCATGTTCGGCGGTCCCCCGGTGGGCGCGCACTTCTCGCTGAACGCCAACGACATGCACTACTTCGAGTACACCGTCACCGGCGTCTTCCACCACGAACCGCTCTACGTTGAGCGCGCGTTGCGTCTGATCGAGACCGGCCAGCTCAACGGCGAGGACCTCATCACCGAGGTGCGCCCGCTCGACAAGCTGATCGACAGCCTCGAGGACATGGCCAACGGGGTGGGCAGCAAGTACCTGATCGACCCTCGGCTGGGTTAGTACCCTGACCCGGTGAGCATCACCGAGGTTCCCATCACCGGCGTCATCCGGCTCGGACAGTTCCTGCAAGTGGCGGGGCTCATCGATTCCGGTTCCGACGCCAAAGCGGTGATCGCCGACGGGCTCGTCAGTGTCAACGGCGAGGTCGAGCTCCGGCGGGGCAGGCAGCTGCATCCCGGCGACGCTGTGACGTTGTCCGGGAACACCGCCCAGGTCATCCAGGGATGACCTGGGCGGCCCAGCTGTAGGCCGCACCCGGACCTCACTCCCCCATCTCGAGACCAACTGTTGTACTGCAACGGTTTTGGCGGATGCAGCGGCCGCACGTGCCGCGGGCACCCGGTGCCCGAACTCCGCCGCGCGGCGCCGGTTCGCGAGGTGTGGACGTGCTATTGAGAATGCCATTGATCAATGGAATTCTTGTGATATCTTTGCATCCGGTAGTTGTTTAGATGCAAATGCAACGGCCTGACCTACCCAAATCCGCTCACTCTCGCGGTTTCAGTATGGGCCAAGAAATTAGCTGCAGTTGCATTCTTTCTCGATTCTTGCTGATAGAACCTTTCGCGCAGCAATCGTCGAAGTCCCCGGAACATGGTCCAGTTAATTCGCCAAGCAACCATGCAAACTTCGCCAGAAATTCGAACATCATTCGATTTCTCCTGGAATGCGTTTCTGATCGATTGCACGCTGGGCCCACAATTGTTCGTTGCCATGGACTCTTCGCCGGGCCGCGCGTCAGCGTGCGAAACCGGTTGCTGGTAAACCGGGGTTCACGCCTTCTGCCTGGCATATCCCGGTTCTGAGGACGTGATAGATGCGTAACCGAATTGGGTAAGGCGGTCGAATTGTCACCGTTTTGCCGGAATAGCGGACGACAGAATACGGCACCATTTATTGTGTGATTCGTGCACTCACCAACGGTCGGAAATGACACACGAGACAGCGGAGCTTGGTTACTGGGCAATTGCCGGGTCTCGTGGATACACCGTCGGACCGTTACTGGTACCCTCGGCCCGCAGTCGCGTACACGAATGGCAAGCAGTGCCGCACCATCGTTGCGGGGCAAAACCATGAACACGTGCTTGCACATGTTTACCGCTGGGTCCCGAAGAACCGTGACGCCTGTACCAGCTGGGCTCGACGCGAAAGGCATCGGAAATGCTTGATCAGTTCAATACCAAGGTGAACGTCGGGACGTTCGCCGTCGCCGCCTTCGGGTCGGCGGTTGCCTGCGGGGCGGCAGTGGTCGGGATCGTCGCCTTGCCGTCGGCCCTGCGCGAGGCACCGGTGCTGACCGCCGACGTGCGTCTTGCCTCCACTGAGTCGGAGATTGCCGCTTCAGAACCGTTGTGGTACCTCGAAAACGGCTCTCACGCGCAGGCTTTCATCGGCACCGGCACGGCGGCAGCGGCGGCCCCGGCGGAGGAATCACGGCCCATGTTCGGCCCGGGTGGCTGGCTGGTCGGCGACGGGCGCGATGCCCTGGAACTCAACCCCGACTGTATATCCCTGTGCAACGGGGAAGACGGTGGACTCTTCGGCGGAAACGGTGGCGACGGCGCCTTCGGCGGCGCCGGCGGCAACGCGGGTTGGAACGGCAACGGCGGCAACGGTGGTGCCGGCACCGACGCGGTTTACGCAGCGGACGGAACCTTGATCAAGGCCGCCGGCGCCGGTGGCAACGGCGGCAACGGTGGTCTTGGCAACGGCTCCGGGGGCCATGGGGGCAACGGCGGCAACGCGGTCAACCCCAAGGGGGACGCCACAGCGGCGCCCGGCGGCGCCGGGGGTAGTAGCGGACTCTTCAGCGGCAATCCCGGAAACGGGGGTAATGGTGGAAACGCCACGGCCACCGTGGGCAATGCCACTGGCGGCGATGGCGGTCTGCCGGGCTCACGCGTCTCCGACCTCAATCCCACGGGCATCGGCGGCAAGGCCGGCGACGGGGGGGATGCCTTCACGGTCATCGGTGACGCCAAGGGTGGGGACGGCCCGCAGTCAGGCCACGGAAAGTGGAATGGCGCGCAGCCCGGTGGAAACGGCGGTGACGCCACCACCACCACCGGAGACGCCACCGGCGGCAACGGGGGCCAAGGCGGTGGTGGCTTCTCGAGCGTCGGCGCCGACGGAGGCGCCGGTGGCGCGGCGAAGACCGAAAACGGCACCGCCCGCGGCGGTAATGGAGGGGCAGGCGGGAAGACCGTCAGCATCGGCCCGTCCGGCGCGGGTGGCCCGGGCGGCAGCGCTACCGGAACGATTGCCAAGGGTGGTGACGGCGGCAACGGTGGCCAGTTTGGTCTCGGTGGACCCGGCGGCGCAGGCGGCGCCGGTGGTTCGGCTGTCGGGCCGACCGCCACGCCCGGCAAGGGCGGCGCCGGCGCCAATGGCATCGGCTCGAAGGGACCCGACGGTGCGGAAGGCGCGTAACTCGTGGCCGATCTTCGAATCAGCTGAATCTTCGTGTCCCTCTTGACCTCTCACGTGGGACCGGACGTATGGCCGTCAAAGCGGTAACGCAATACGACGGTGGCAATCAGCCGGGACAACGTTGCGCTCCGGGCAGCCAACCGGGCTGCGACCCGCCCGATCAGCAGAAGATCGGCCACCTCGGGTGTCCGGGTGAGGAAGATCTCGTCGAGTAATGACAAACCGTCGACCCACTGTTCCAGCAGCCTGGGATCGTTCAAGCCGGGATTGGCCAGACCGCCGGCAATGGCGCGCATCGCGCGGGAGCGCTTGAAGGTCTTCATGGCGTGGGTGGTGTAGGCGTTGAGTGCCACCTGGCCGTTCGGGAAATGGCCGACCAGCCGGTTCAGCAGCGCCACCACGTCATCTTGGGCCAGGAACAGCACAACACCGTCGGCGACGATCATCGCCGGCCGGTCTCGGGGAATGTCGCGCAACCACCCGGGGTCGGTCAGGTCAGCACCGACATTGTGGGTATTGTTGCTGTGCGGCAACAGTTTTCGCCGAAGATCGGCGACGACGGGATAGTCGATGTCGTACCACTCGACGGTGGCCGGCGGGTCGACCCGGCAACGCCTGGTGTCCAGACCCGCCCCGAGATCCAGCACGACGGCATCCGGGTGGTGAGCCACGAACCGGCGCACCATCTCGTCGATGATCTTGGTCCGCACCGCCACGTCGAAGACTCTGGAACGGCGGTCGAGGAACTTGGTGTTCAGCTGCGGGAACTTGTCGAGGTTGTAACCGATTGTCGTGATGAGCTCGTCGGAGTTGTTGTCGCCCAGGAACGGCCGCGGCAGACGACTGTCCAGTGCCCGGCTACCCAATGTGAGGAACAGGCTTTCCTGCGCCGGACTCAGCTCCGGAACCGCGATGCGCGTGGTCACGCGGCTCCGTCGCCGCGGCTACGCGGCTTTCTTCTCGCTGCTGCCGGTGTCATCGCTACCGCCGGTGTCATCGTCGCTGCTGGCATGTCGAGCGTCGCTGGCATCGTCACTGCCTTCAGCGTCGTCAGTGCGGGCATGCCGTGCGCCCCCGGTACTTTCGGGACCCTCGGCGTCATCGTTGCGGGCGTGCCGACCGCCGCTGGTCTTGTCGCGGCCCGTGCCGTCGGTGTAGCGGGCGCGCTTGTCACTGACGGTTGTTTCGGTGTCCTCGGTGTCGCCCGCTTCCTCCTCGCCGGTGACATTCTCCTCGGTGTCCTCAGCGGCTTCGTCCTCGTCGGCCGTGTCCTCCACGACGGCAGCGTCATCGGCCACGTCGTCGCCCGTTGCGTCCTCGTCGGTGGCGTCATCCTCGGCGGTGGCGTCATCCTCGGCGGTGGCGTCATCCTCGGCATCCACGACGGCATCGTCGTCGCCGGCGGTGCGATCGCCGGAATCCTCGTCGCCGGAACGATCTCCGAACAGGCTGGCCAGCCGTAGGGTTGTGTCCTCCGAGTCCTCTCCCGCGGCGTCCTCGTCCGACTCGTCCATGGTGACGGGTGGGCCGCCGACCCCGTACGCGCCCTGACCGGTGGTGTCGGGTCGTGTTGTTCCCAGCAGGCGACCCAGACCCATCTGCTCGAATCCGTTGTCCAATCCGGTGGCCACGGCAACGGACAGGTTGGTGGCGAATTCCCCGGGGTTGGGGAAGTACAACAGATTGGTTGCTGTGGGCTCGCCCGGGCTGATGTTCCGGTTGTACCCGGACTCGACCAGGACCCGTGCCACGGGATCGAGGATGTCGGCCAACGCCGGACCGACGACGGGTAGCCATTGCACCGGATACAGCAGCGGGACGGTCTCCGACGGGATGAGGTAGTACTCGGTGTCGCCGTAGCGATCCTGCAGCACCGCTTTGCTCTCCGGGTCATCCGGGTAGAACAGGTGGTTGACGATGCCGAACGCCCAGTTGGTCATCGAGATCGGATTCAGCATGTTCGTGGGTGTGTCCGCGAAGAAGTCGTACTGGTAGGCGATGTCGCGCGTGGTGATCTGGCCGGGTTCGGCACCGGCTGTCTCGGTCGGGGTGCCGCGGGTGTCGGTCCAGAAGGGATCAATGCGCACCGAGGATCCACCGTTGGGGCGCAACGGATTTCCGATGAATACGAAGGACGGGTTGACGCCTTCGATCCCCCCGTATTCGTTGAAGTCCTTCTTCCACTCGCCGCCGACGAACGCTCCCCTGGAGTAGCCGAAGATCGTCGGCGACGGGTCGTCGCCGATCGCGTTGGTCAAGGTCCATTTGCCGACCAGGTCGCTCGGCTCCCACCAGGGCACGTTGTTGACGTTGGACGTATCCAGATCGGTCAGGCTGCCGACATAGGTGGCGGCCTTGTCCTCGATCCACTGATCGCTTTCCATCAGGAACGGGAACGGAGCGAGCTGAATGCCTTTCAGGGCATAGACACCGCTGACGGCGCCCACCGGCGTCGGCACACCGGTGGTGGTGTCTCCGTCCGGGTAGAGAGGATCCGGATCGTATCCGAGCATCTTCCACATGTTGTAGAACGCCGGTGCCAGATCGCTCGGGTTGAAACCGATGTTGACGAACTGCGGGTCAAGCGGCTTGTTGGAGAAGTCCCACCACGACTCGGCGAGGCGGAACAGGTTGATGTTGCCGGCGATGTAGTCGCCCATCGGGGTGTTGGCCGTGCCGTTTTCGTACGCTTCCAGCCATGCGTCGATCTTCTCGTTCCCCGGCCACAGATCCCCGATGAACTTCACGATGGCCGGATAGTCCTGCTCCGGCGGCACATACGGGCAGTAGCCCCAGCACAGCGGGCTTCCGGGGGTGTAGGGGTCGAATCCGACCACCAGGCCCGCGACCAGTGTCTGGATGGTTCTGCCGAGTTGCTCGAGGCTGGGAAGTTTGATCGGGTTGTCCGCCGGGTCCGCCATCAAGTGGTTCAGGTAGTTCACGAAAGGTGAAACCAGATCCATGTCGATGGGTGTGTTGGCCCACGGCAGGAAATTCTCGCCATTGGGACCGTCGATGGTGCCGGGGATGTTGAACCCGGGAATGTTGTTGATCTTGCCGCTGGGTCCTTCGACGGGGCCGTAGCTTCCGTTGATCAGCTCGGACAGACCGATTTTGAAGAAGCCACCGATCATCGGGAAGTCCACCATGCCGGTGAACATCATGACGTTCCAGATCAATCGGTCGATACCCGTGATTCCGGTGATCGGCGCCGTCGGCGTGGTGGGGACGCACCCCTCGGCGTCGCAGTTGGGGTCAACCGGAAACTCGGCAGCCCAGAAGCGCCAGAACTTCTGCGCCAGACCGTTGCCTGCCAACACCCCGAGCGGGTTGTCGGCGTCGAGCGGAGCGTCGGGATCAAGCCCCGAGAGGGCAGGAATCGGAATCGCCATCGCAGCCGCCGCCATGAACCGCACCGCGTCCGCGGGGTCTGTCCCCCAGATGTTGGACGGGCCGGTGACCAACCAGTTCCCGCCCCACAGCTGGGCTTGGGCGAACAGGTCGAAGGCTTGCAGCTCGGAATTTGGAATGTTGATGATGTCGATGAGCAGATTGAGCGGAATGTTGGCGATCGACGCGGCAGCCAGGTCGACGTCCGTGTCGATCACGCGGACCTCTGCACGCGGTGGTGCCGGTGCTGCGACCTGGGTGACGGTCAACACGGTGGCCGTTGCCATTGCCACACCGGCCGTGAGCTGAGACAGCGCCGAGGCGCTGCGCTGCGACCGGTGAGATGCCGCTGTCGCGTTTCCCGCACCGCCAACCGCCTGGGACGGCCATCCGGCGCCGGCCTTGCGGTCGGCTTTCCGTCGACGGTGACGTCTTGCTTGGCGCGCAGCACCCATGGCGCTTCCCTCCCACAATCAAGTGAATGTTGCTGAGCGTACCTCCGCTAACGCCGTTTGGAACCGCATTCTGACTTTTACGCGGCCGACAGCGACACTCCGGCAGCCCGCAAATGTGCGCCTGTGGCGCCCTGACCGGCTTCTCCACCGGCTCGGGCCGTGTTGACGGGAGCACGATGTTGCCGACCAAAACGTTTCCCGTGCAACCAAATGCGGCGATATCTCGCGGAGGAAATCCACGATGAACACTTCGTCCAGCAAGCGGCGATCGGACGTGGCAATGCAACTCGCATTGGATCGACCACACCGTAGAACGTTCGAATCATGCTCTTGCATCAAGATATTGCCTCGAGCACGTCCTGCCCGGGGGTCTCCCACGGCAGGACGGGAACCGAGTCCAACCTGCCACGCGGTAACCGATACGTGGTTCACGCCAATACTGTTGTGACCTCCGGTAATTGCGTGGCTGAAGTGACGTCTCCGTTCCCACCGATCTGCAGCCGGTGCGATGGCATACGCCACCAGTCCACCGCGCAGCGGCACTGCGCCGCACACCCGGGCCCGACCTGTCGTCACGCCACGCTGCGCGTCGACGTCGCTAATACGGCGGCCGTAGCCGTCGCTGCAATTTCCGGGGGTTCAGCGAGGGGCGACGAACTGTCTCACCTCATCGTCGACCGAGAGATCGTGAACCGAGCCGTTCTGAGCGGGGTTCGGACCGGACCCGGCGCGGTGGGCGGTGCGCGCCGGACGACTGCGGACGTTCATGGGCCACCAGAACCACCGTCCGAGCAACGCAGCCGCAGACGGCATCATGAACGACCGAACGATCAAGGTGTCGAACAGCAGGCCCAGAGCGATCGTGGTGCCCACCTGTCCCACCACCAGCAGATCGCTGACCAACATCGACGCCATGGTGAAGGCGAACACCAGCCCCGCAAGTGTCACGATCTTGCCGGTGCCCCCGATCGCGCGAATCATCCCCGTCTTGATTCCGGCGCCGATCTCCTCCTTGAAGCGGGAGACCAGCAGCAGGTTGTAGTCGGCCCCCACTGCCAGAAGGATGATGACCGACATCAGCATCACCATCCAGTGCAGGTTGATGCCGATGATGTGTTGCCAGACAAGTACCGACAGACCGAACGACGCCCCCAATGAGGCCACCACCGTGCCCACGATCACGAGCGCCGCAACGAGACTTCGTGTGATCATCAACATGATGATCAACACGATGCACAACGAGGCGATCCCGGCGATCAACAGATCGTAATTCCAGGCTTCCTGAAGGTCTTTCAAGACCGACGCCGTACCAGCGACATAGATCTGCGAATTCGCGAGTGACGTTCCCTTGACGGATTCTTCTGCGGCTGTCCGTATCGTGTCGATACGCGCGATCCCGTCCTTGGAGGCCGGATTTCCCCGGTGGGTGATTATGAACCGGGCCGCGTGGCCGTCCGGCGACATGAACAACCTGACCACGCGCTGGAACTCCGGATTGTCGAACACCTCACGAGGAAGGTAGAACGACTCGTTGATCTTCGCCGCGTCGAAATCCTGTCCCATGGCAGCTGCATTGGTGCCCAACTGTTCGGTCTGCCCCAGGATTCCGGACATGGTGCTGTACGTGGTCAACATCATGGTCTGCATGCTCTTCAGTGTTTCGATCTGCGGCGGGAGCAGCGCAACCAGTTGCGGCGCAACGGTGTTCACATTGTTCAGGTCCGGCGTCAGCTCGTCGAGTTTCTCGTTGAGCCGGTCGGTGCCCGCCGAGGCCGCCAACCCGGCTTCGCGCCCGGTTCTGGCGGCCTCACACGTGGCGAAGAGAATGCAGGAGTCGGAGAACAGAATCTTGTCGTAACGGTTGTACGAGTCGTTGAGTCGGCCGAGGTCGTCACGGATCGCTTTGGAAATGCCCACCATTTCATGTGAGACGCCCACCATGTGGTTGGTGCTGGCGGTCAACTGTTTCATCAAGGAATAGCCGCGTTCCATCGAGGCGATGGTGCCGTCGAGTTCATCGGCTTGCGCTCGCATCTCTTCCATGCGGTCTTTGATGAACTGGACGTTCTGCTGCTGACCGGCGGTCCCGATGCTGACCAAGGACGGAAGCGATGCGTGCCGCAGCGGCGTGCCTTCCGGGCGAGTGACGCCCTGCACCAGGGCGATACCCTCGACGTCGAAGATGTCCTGGGCCACCTTGTTCAGCACCAGGAGGTCCGCGGAGTTACGCATGTCGTGGTCGGAATCGATCATCAGGAGTTCGGGCATCATCTGCGCCGGCGAGAAGTGGCGGTCGGCGGCCGCCCAGCCGATATTGGCAGGCGTGTCCTGCGGCATGTACGGGCGGTCTTCGTAGCTCACCTGGTACCCGGGCAGGGCCAACAGTCCGACCATGGCGAGAGCGCAGGACGCCACGAAGATCGGCAAGGGCCAGCGCACGATCGCCGTGCCGACTCGTCGCCAGCCGCGCGTCGATGTCGTCCGCTTCGGCTCGAGGAGGCCGAACCGGCTCGCCACCGTGAGTACGGCGGGAATCAAGGTCAGTGCCGCCGCAACCGCGACGAGCATTCCCACCGCGCACGGCACACCCATGGTCTGGAAGATGGGTAGCCGGGTGAAGCTGAGGCAGAAGGTGGCCCCGGCGATGGTCAAACCGGATGCCAAGATGACATGCGAAACACCACGATTGGCGGTGTAGTACGCCGTCTCGCGGTCTTCGCCGGCTTGTCGGGCCTCGTGATAGCGCCCGATCAGGAATATCGCATAGTCGGTTCCCGCAGCGATGGCGAGAGCCACCAGGATGCTGATCGCGAACGAGGACAGCCCGATGAGGCCGAAGTGCGCCAGGGACGCGACCACACCGCGGACGGCTGCCAGGCCGATCCCCATCACGACCATGACGAGGACAACGGTGGTGATCGAGCGGTACACCAGCAGCAACATGATTGAGATCACCACCACGGTCGCCACCGTGATCTTCACGGCGGTGTGATCGCCGGTGTACGCCAGGTCCGCGGAAAGCGGTGTCGGACCGGTCACATACGCCGTGATCCCCTCCGGGGCAGGTGTTTGCGCCACGATGTCGCGGACCGCGTCCACCGATTGGTTCGCCAGCGTCTCGCCCTGGTTCCCGGACAGGTTGAGTTGAACATAAGCCGCTTTACCGTCCGCACTCTGTACGGCCTGCGCGGTCATCGGATCCCCCCAGAAATCCTGGACGCGCTGCACGTGGGTGTCGTCGGCGTGGAACTGCCGGATGAGATCGTCGTAGTACCGGTGGGCGGCCTCCCCGAGCGGTTGCTCACCTTCCACCACGACCATCGCGACGCTATCGGTGTTGGATTCCTCGAATACTTTCCCGATGTGGTCTCTGGCCTGCATGGACGGCGCGTCTTGGACGCTCAGGGAGACGGCGCGTTCCCGGGCGACCTGTTCCAGCGAGGGCACCCCCAGGGTGACCAGCGCAGTGATGGCCACCCACACCAGGATCACCAGGACCGCAAGGCGACGGACCACTCGAGCCAGGAACGGACGCTCGTGAGGTCCGGGTTGTACGGTCACGGCCTCGCCCACCCCCTGGCTCGACCCGCGCCAACTCATGCGCCGGTCACCAGGCAGTAGGTGAATGCATTCAATTGATTGGAGATCTTCTCGGCCCTCACTTCACCGTCGACCAGGATGCGGCAGCCGATACTGTTGCTGTTGCCCTGGGCCACAACGCTTCCGACGGAACCCGGTACCGACGAGACCGTGAACGACCATGGCAACGGTGCTCCCCCGACTTGTTGTGGGGTGGCGTCAGCATCGAAATAACTGATATCTGCCACCGCTCCCGCTGGGCCGAAGACTTCATAAACCAACTGTTTCGGGCTGACGGCATCCTCAGCACCGGGCTGGGCGTACGAGGGGTGGGCCTGGGAACCGAAGGCGCCGTGCAACCTTGCCACGGCGTACCCTCCGACGCCGGCCACGATCACGACCACCAGCGGCAGCCACACCCGAGCCAGAAGCCTCAGCAACGGTGAGCCGTGAGGCCGTCGCCCGTCGCCGCCGCGGAACGTGGTTTCCGGGCGTGGCTGCGGATGAGGCGAACGTCTGAGCACAACTGTGTCTTTCGGCATCAGGAGATTGCATAGTCCGACAGCGGGAAGCGATCCTGCGCTCTGACCGCGTTACGGACCGACGTGGGCCGAAACAGCGCGGGTTCGCCGGTGGGGCTGAACCAGTACGACCTCGACGTCGCGCAATTGCCCAGCCGGAAAACCGAACTCTCGAGCCGCTCGGACACCTCCTGCAAGAACCGGGCATTGGCGCTCTCGGTGACTTCGAAGGTGGCTGCGCCGCGGCTCTGCAGGCAGCCGAAAAGCCGACTCATGTGGCGCATCTGGTACTCGACGGTGTTGAACCACGACAAACCCACCCAGGCATAGGGGCTCGCCATGGTCAGGAAGTTGGGGAAATACGGCACCGAAATACCCTCGTACGCCTGGAAACCCGCCTCGCGCCACCATTTTCCGAGATTGCGGCCGTCCCGCCCGATCACCTCGATGGCCGGCAGGTTGCTTTCCCACACGTCATAACCGGTGGCCAGAACCAGGGTGTCGACGGTCCGCTTCGTCCCGTCACAGGCGACGATGCCGTCGGGCTCGATGCGTTCGATGCCGCTGGTCTCCAGGTGCACGTTGGGCTGGCTGAACGACCGGTAGTAAGAGTTCGAGATCGAGGGCCTCTTGCACCCGAAATCGTATTGTGGCTTCAGCTTGTGGGACAGCTCGCGGTCGCGAACAGCGAGGTGACGCTGGATTCGCGAGCCCAGGGTGATGGCTCTGTTGGCCACCTTGAAGTACTTGTAGTTCCACATGGTGATGACATTGGCGATGTCCATGAAGGAGTCGGTGCAGAAGCGCAACGCGCGTTGCGTCAGTGGCACCGTGGCGAAGAGCCGCCGGATGAGACGCGGGAACCTGATGTCGGATTTCGGCATCACCCAGATGGGCGTGCGCTGGTAGACGGTCAGCTCGGAGACCTTCTTGGCGAGTTCCGGGATGACCTGGATGCCCGTCGACCCGGTGCCGATGACCGCGGCTCTGCGCCCGTCGAAGCAGTAACTGTCGTCCCATTTGGCGGTATGGATCATGCGGCCGGCGAAACTGTCGATCCCGGGAATGTCGGGTGTCCTCGGTTGGCACAGAAAGCCCGTTGCGACGATGAGGAATTGGGTGGTGATCGGCGTTCCGCCGACCAACGAGATCCGCCAACTCTGGGCGTCTTCGTCCCACTGCGCGCCCTCGACGCACGTGTTGAACCGCATGTGCCTGCGGACGTCGTATTTGTCCGCGACGTGCTCCGCGTAGCTCTTCATCTCTGCGCCCTCGGGAAAGAGGCGTGTCCAGCGTGGGTTGGGTTCGAACCAGTAGGAGTACGTGGTCGCCGGCTGATCGACGGCCAGTCCCGGGTAGCGGTTGACGTGCCATGTCCCGCCGAGATCGTCTTCGCGGTCGACGATCAAGATGTTGTCGTAGCCGAGGCGCTTGACCTGGATCGCCGCGCCGATTCCGCCAAAGCCCGCCCCGATGATGACGACGTCGAACTGCTCCTCACCCATAAGCACTAGACGGTACCGGCGGGCCGGAGAAAGTCACCATGTTCGGGGAAAAATGAACTTAGCGAAAGGTGTTGCCAGCAAATGGAACTAGATCTTTCGAACTAGTCGACCCCCACTTGTGATCCATACCCAGGTGGGCGTGGGCTCCGGCACGCCGACTCACGCCGGAGTCGGGGCGGAGATCGATTCACACCGTGGTGGTGTCACCCCGCGGCATCAGGCGGCCGGTCACCGGCGCGAAGAGCCGCTGATAACCGGCCGGGGTCAGCCGTACCAGCAGGTCGAACGTCTTGGCGCCGGGCCCGACGAGCACACGGGACCTGTTCTTGCGCACCCCGGTGAGAATGCCCCGCGCCGCCGCCTCGGGAGCACCTTTGGCGAGCTTGTCGTCGAACAGCGTGGCCAGGTCGGTCATGTTCAGGCCCTGGGCACCCGTCGCGTTCCGCGCGATCGCCGTCTTGACGCCACTGGGGTACACGGTGGTGACTTTGACCGGGTTCCCAGCCAGCATCATCTCTTGACGAAGCGCCTCGGTGAAGCCGCGTACCGCGAATTTGGCGGAATTGTAAGCAGATTGGCCGGGGGCGGCGAAGATGCCCCAGATACTGGAGACGTTGACCACGTGGCCGTCACCGGAGGCGATCAAGTGCGGCAGGAACGCTTTGGTGCCGGTCACCACACCCCAGTAGTTGACCTCCATCACCCGTTCGAACTCGCTGAACTGACTCTGGCTCACCTCACCGAAGAACCCGATACCGGCATTGTTGTAGATCTGGTTGACCACCCCGAAGTGGTCGTTCACCTCGTCGGCGTAGGCCAGGAAGCGCGCACGGTCGGTGACGTCGAGCCGGTCCGCCTTGACGGAGGCACCGAGGGCCTTGACCCGTTGTTCGGTGTCCCCCAGCCCGGCGGTGTTGACATCGCTGATCGCGAGTTTTGCGCCCGCCCGCGCCAATTCGACGGCGAGCGCCTGCCCGATCCCCGATCCGGCGCCGGTGACCACGGCGACCTTGCCAGCGAAACCGTCCATGTTCACCCGTCCCTTGCTTGAGAACCGAGTCGAGACCCCACCTGGCGTGTGAGCCTAGCGTTCCTTCTCCATCCCGTCAGGTGCTGCGGCCAACGGGGCACGAATCATCTTGCTTCGTCAATTATTTCGAGGGGCCGCCAGCTCGAAGAAAATGCGCTGGTCAGCTGAAGGAGTAGTCGCTGAGCGGGAAGCGGGTCTGCTCGGTGACCGTGGTACGCGTACCGGTGGCGCGCAGGTATGTCTCGCCGTCGGGGCTGAAGTAGTACGACCGCGACGTGCCGCAGTTCCCGCGATGGAACACCGTGTTGTGTTGCAGGGCACTCAGCCGGCTACAGAAACGCTCGTTGGCGTCTTCGGTGACCTCGAAGGTGGCCGCATTCCGCCGGCGCAGCTCGCCCAGAAGCCGATCCATGTGGCGCATCTGGTATTCCATCATGTCGAAGAAGTTCAGGCTGACCGCGTACGGGCTCGCCAGATTGAGCAGATTCGGGAAGTACGGGATCGACACCCCCTGGTAGGCCTGGAAACCGTAGTTGCGCCACCACTTTCCCAGGTTGCGGCCGTCACGCCCGATGATCTCGATCGCGGGGAAGTTGGACTCCCACAGATCGAACCCGGTGGCCAGCACCAGCGTGTCGATCTGGGTCGTGGTTCCGTCGCGGGCGACGATGCCACCGGGTTCCACCCGGTCGATGCCCGAGGCCTGCAGATGAACATGGGGTTTGGTGAAGGTCCGGTAATAGGAGTTGGAGAACGTGGGCCGCTTACAACCCATGTCGTAATCCGGTGCGAGCTGGCGCCGAAGCTCTGCGTCGCGAATGGACACAAAGCGCAGCATCGACGACGCGTGGGCGGCGGACTTGTTCAGCCACCAGAACCGGTGGTAGCGCAAGACCGACGCCACGAACGAGATCTCGTACATCCCGTCGGTGATCACGCGGAGCGCGCGCTGCGTCAGCGGCACCCGATTGAACAAGCGCCGCAACGCTTTCGGCATGGGAAAGTCGGTCCTGGGAACTACGTGGATGGGCGTACGTTGGTACACCGTCAGGTCAGCCGCCTGTTTGGCCAACTCGGGTATCAGCTGCACCGCAGTGGCCCCGGTGCCGATGACGGCGACCCGACGACCCGTGAAGTCGTAGTCGTCGTCCCACGCTGTGGTGTGCACGATCCGGCCGGCGAACTGGTCGATGCCGGGAATGTCCGGAGTGCGCGGCTGTGACAGCACACCGGTTGCGGCGATCACGAACCGGGCCACCAGCGTGTCGCCACCGGCCAGTGCCACCTCCCAGCGCTGGGAATCCTCGTCCCACCGCACGCTGTCGACGGTGGTGTTGAAGCGCATGTGCCTTCGGACGTCGTATTTGTCGGCCACTCGTTCCGCGTAGCGCTTGATCTCCTCCCCCGGAGCGTACAGGCGAGACCAATCCGGATTGGGCTCGAACCAATAGGAATAGGTGGACGACGGGATGTCACAGGCCAGCCCGGGGTAGCGATTGACATGCCACGTTCCGCCCAGGTCGCTTTCGCGATCCACGATCAGAAGATCGTGATATCCCAGCTTTTTCAGCTGGATGGCGGCGCCGATTCCACCGAAACCGGCTCCCACGATGACGACCTCGTACGCCAAGGCACTCATGGTGACGGAGGGTACCTGTCCAGCGGCACTGTCGGGAAGGGGTTGTTGACTCCAGAAATTTGCTGAATTTGCTGGTCGGTGAGCGTGGCCGCCTCGGTGCGGGGTTCAGCTGAGAGGCTTCATGAACCGCCGCAGGACGGGCGGCACCAACTGCTGATAGTGCGGGCCCACGATGCGCACCGCCAGATCGAGGACCTTCATATCGGGCCCGATCAGCACCCGGGGCCGGTTCCTGCGGACCCCACCGAGGATCACCCGGGCGGCTTTCTCCGGGGAGGTGGACCACAATCGCACATCGAAGTTCTCCGTGAGATCGACGTCTCCGAGCCCTTCGGCCACGGTCATGTTGCGAAGGAAAGCGCTTGTGACACCACCGGGAAACACCGTGGTAACCCGCACAGGATGCCCTGCGAGCGCCATCTCCTGGTACAGCGCCTCGCTGAAACCGCGTACCGCGAATTTCGCCGAGTTGTAGGCGGCCTGCCCGGGTACGGCAAACAGACCGAACGCACTCGAGACATTCACCACGTGCCCGTCGCCGGAGGCGATCAGGTGCGGCAGGAACGCCTTGGTTCCGTGTACGACGCCCCAGTAATTGACGTTCATCACCCGTTCGATCTCCGCGAACCGGCTTATCTCGACATCTCCGTAGAAGGAGATCCCCGCGTTGTTGTAGATCTGGTTGACTTTGCCGAAACTGTCGTTGACCGTCTCGGCGTAGGCGACGAAGGCCTCGCGGTCGGAGACGTCGAGCCGGTCCGCCCTGACCGGTGCGCCGAGGGCGGCCACCTGCTTCTCGGTGACCGTCAGACCATCGACATCGATGTCGCTGATCGCGAGAGTGGCACCCCTACGCGCCAATTCGAGCGCCAACGCCTGACCGATACCCGAACCAGCGCCCGTTACGGCAGCGACCTTGCCGGCAAACCCATTCATGCCTGCACTCCCCTCAGTCCGCTTTCTCGAGCGTAACCGCGATCCGCCGTCGACGACGCGGACACCGATTGCGGTATCCGCGGTCAGCGCCGGTTGCGACGGTAGGTGTGTTCGCCGGTGTTATCCCCCGCCGAGTTTTCGGTAGACATTGCCGACGATCGGCGCCAGCACAGCGCGGGGCAGGTAGGTGCTCGTCAGCGACATCACCTTGGCGGGCAGACCGGGCACCACACGCATCTTGTTGCGCTGCAGACCATTCAGCGACGCCTTCGCGGCGTACTCGGTGGAGACCCACATGTAACCGGGTATCACCTTGTCGACCACCGCTTCTTCGACGAAATCCGGCAATCCGGAACTGACCGGGCCCGGTGCCAGCAGCGTCACATGCACCCCGGAGTTCCGCAGTTCCACCCGCAACGCCTCACTGAATGTATTCAAGAAGGCCTTGCTGGACGAGTACGCGGCGTTGTTCGGTATCGGCGAATTGCCCGCAGCCGAACCGGAAATCAGGATGCCGCCCGCGGCGCGCCCGAGCATCCCCGGCAGTACCGCCAGCACCAGATCGTGCACCGCCACGACGTTGAGTTGCACCAGGGCGCGTTCGCCGGCAGGGTCCAGTTCTGCGACGGGGCCCAGCGTGGCCACACCGGCGTTGGCGCACAGGATCGAGATCGGGCGCGCGGCCAGCTCATCGGCCAGTTTCGCCCGGTGCGTCGGATCGGTGAGGTCCGCCGGCCACACTTCGACGGTGACGCCGTACTTGCCCACCAACCGCGCAGCCAAGTCCTTGAGCAGATTCTCGCGGCGCGCAGTGACGATCAGATTGTGGCCGCGCGCGGCCAATTCGGTAGCCAGGGCTTCGCCGATGCCATGGGAGGCTCCGGTGACCACGGCACGGCCGTCGGCGCTGGGTGAAGGTAGCGACACGCGCACGACGCTACACTCCCAGCAAATGAGTTGCCAGACCTTTCGCGAATTCTTCGAGCACATAAGCGTTGTACGAGACTTTCCGGTTAAGAAGCTGAGAACTCGCCGAACCCCTCCACTACAGGGCCGCCGCCTGCAATACTGCCCCCGTGGCCACTGCTAATCGACTGGTATCCAGCCCGTTCGTCAACCGCCTGGTGACGAACCCCGTTGTCTTCCATCTACTTTTCACCTCGTTCGTCACGAAACGGTTTGCCTCCCAGACACACCTGCTCGGCGACGACGACTGGTTGTTCCTGAATTACGGTTACGAGCAAGACCCTCCGATGGCCGTACCGCTGGATTCCTCCGACGAGCCCCACCGGTACTTCATCCAGCTCTACCACCGCACCGCAGCCCAGGTGGACCTGAGCGGCAAGAAAGTGCTGGAGGTCAGCTGCGGCCACGGCGGCGGGTCGTCGTATCTCACCCGCACGTTCAAACCCGCGTCCTATACGGGACTGGATCTGAACCCGGCCGGCATCGAGTTCTGCAAGAAGCGTCACCACCTGCCGGGCCTGGAGTTCGTCCACGGTGACGCACAAAGTCTTTCGTTCCCAGATGAATCCTTCGACGCAGTGGTCAACGTCGAGGCGTCGCACCTCTATCCGGACGTCCCGAGCTTCTTTGCCGGAGTGACCCGCGTGCTGCGTCCGGGCGGACATTTTCTCTACGCCGATTTCCGCCGGCGCAGCGCGGTCGCCGAGTGGGAGGCGCAGATGGCCGCCACTCCGCTGCGGATGGTCTCGCAGGCCGTCATCGATGCGGATGTGCTTCGCGGGAACGAGAAGAACCGCCCGAGGAAGCAGGCCCTGATCGACCACCACGGCGCGGCGGCCGCACGCGGCTTCACCCGGTTCTCCAGCGATCTGACCGACTGGGCGTTCAACGGTGCGTTGCGCAACGGCGAGTTCACATACCGGGTGTACTGCTTCGTCAAAGACTGAGACGCCTGACTGGAGTCGACCGCCGGAAGAGGATTCGCATGAACTTGGCTGACTGGCTCCGATTCCGCGCGAGCCTGATGAAGATAGGCCTCGACGGTGCGACCGGCGTGGTCCGGGACAGGGCGGTGTCGTACAGCTCTCTGTTGACCGGCCGGGAAACAGCACCACTGACCGATTTCGACCCGTTTGCGCCACAGACGAGGCGGGACCCGTACCCGCACTACCGCGCCCTGCTGACCGGGCCGGATGTGCCCAACGTGTGGTACAACCGCAGGCGCGGTATCTGGATCGTGGCCGGATACCACGACGTACGAACGGCATTACGCGACCACGCCTCGTTCTCCTCGGCGGAAAGCCAGGCCCGGTACCGGGTGCATCTGCAATCGATGAACGCGGCCGACCCCCCGTACCACACGCGGCTGCGCAAGTTCGTCTCCCGGGCGTTCACCCCGCGGGCGATGGCCGCGTGGCAGACGGTGATCAACGAGGTCGCCGACGAACTCGTCGACGCCATGATCGCCCGTGGCACAACAGAGCTCGTGCACGACCTCGCCAAACCGTTGCCGAACCGGCTGATCGCCACGATGCTGGGAATTCCGAAACAGGACCACACCCAGTTCCTCGCCTGGGCCGACGCCATGGCCGAAGGGGCGTTTGCGCAACTGGACCGGCGCGGGCTGGCCCTGAGCGCCCGTTCGGCCCGGGCGACAGCGGCCATGCGACGCAATCTCGATCACCTCATCATGCAACGCCGGCGTGATCCCGGTGATGACCTGATCTCGATGATGACCGCCTCGGACGGCAACGACGTGCTGACCGACGACGAGATCTTCTGGAGCGCTGCGATGCTCATCGGTGCGGGCAGCGAGACGACCACCAATCTCCTGTCAGGACTGTTCCTGACGCTCGCGCAGCGCCCGGAGCTGTACACCCGGCTGCGTGAGCAGCCCGAACTGATCCCCTCCGCGATCGAGGAACAGCTTCGGTTCGTCGCACCCGTTCAAGGGTTCTATCGCACCGCCACCCGCGATTACACGATGGGAGCACAGACGATCCCGGCCGGTGCGCGGGTTCTGCTGCTGTTCGCCGCGGCCAACCGCGACCCGCGCCACTATCCCGACCCGGATACCTTCGATCTGCTCCGGAACCCGACCGACCACCTCGCCTTCGGCATCGGGATCCACTTCTGCCTCGGCACCCCGTTGAGCCGCCTGGAAGTGAGCCGCGTTCTGAGCCAACTGCTTCCACGGGTCGAGTCGATCCGCCTCGCCGGCGACTACAGGTATCTGGATGACCCCACGATGCGCGGGCTGGCGCATCTGCCGCTGGAACTGGTGCCCGCCGGAGCGAGAACCGGCGGCGCCGGCAGCACCACCACGGCCGGCTCGCTCGACAGAACCTGATCCGCGATCCTCACAATCCGCGGTTGCCGAGCCAGCCGTCGATCCGCGCAGCCACCGCGTCCCAGCCGGGCTCGAGCATCATGTTGTGTCCCATGTCCGGGAAGAACTCGGCTTCGGTGCGATACGCCCGCGCGGTGGCGAGCACTTCCTTCCGGGTGTGGGCGCCGTCGTCCTCGGCGCCCAGGACCAACAGCGGTGTGGTCACTCGGTCGGGCCTGGGCAAGCTCAGCACGAGGCAGTCGAGGCCCACACGTGCGCTGTCCTCCTGGAGCCTGGCCGCATACTGCGCCACGTCCGATTCCGGAGTGTGCGCGGAGAAGAACCGCTCACGCGCCAGAGGTGGAGTGCTGATGTACGGCAGGGCTTTGCCGGTGGCCGTCATTTTGACGAAATGCCAAGGGTGATGCCGTATCCACCGCATCGTCGATCCGAGGTTGCCCTGCGGCGGCATGGAGGACATCAACACACCGGCGGGCGCGTGGTTGGACTCCAGGTATTTCTGCACGATGAGTCCGCCCATGGAGTGACCGATGATCACCGGTGCCGTGGGAAGACTGTTGGCCACCGCCCCGACATCGTCGGCGAAGTCGGCGACCGAGCACCTCCGCAGCGGTTTGTCGGCCGGACTGCCTCCGTGGCCCCGCAGACTGAGCGCCAGCGCCCGGTACCCTCTGCCGGCGAAGAAGCTCAGAAAGTGCTGGTCCCAGCACCAGGCCGCGTGCCAGGCGCCGTGGACGAAGAGCAATGGGACAGGGTGAGATCGGCTGACAGCGCCCCGGTCGATCACCTCGAGCATTGGCACGTTTTCCCTTGTGCTCCGACGGAATCGCAAAATTAACACGGAACGGGCGTCCGAAGGTTCGGTTTCGGGTTTCACGCGGCCTCGGTCTGTGCAATGGTTGACCGAAACCGTTGCGAGGAGCCCTGATCCGATGAAATCCCAACCCGTCGCGCTGGTCACGGGTGCGACGAGCGGTATCGGCGAGGCCACCGCGCACCGGTTGCAGGCCAAGGACTACCTGGTATTCGCGGTCGGGCGCAATCCCGCTGCGCTCGAGGACCTCCGCGCCCGGGGATGTCAGGCCCGCGCGCTCGACATCACCGACGAGGCTGCGGTCAACCAGCTCGCCGACGAGATCAACGGTGAGTTCGGCGGTTGCGACGTCCTGGTCAACAGCGCCGGGTTCCCGCTGCGAAGCCCGCTCGAGCAGGTGTCGCTCGACGATCTCCGTAGTCTCTTCGAGACCCATGTGGTTGGGCCACTGCACCTTTCGCAGGCCGTCCTACCCACGATGCGGGCCCGCGGATCCGGCATCATCGTCAACATCGGCAGTACCGGTGGGCGGTTCACCTCACCGGGTGCGGGTGCTTATCACATCAGCAAGTACGGTCTGGAAGCGCTGTCGCTCGCGCTGAGCGCCGAGCTGAAGCAGTTCGGTGTCCGCGTCGTGTTGATCGACCCGACCGGGGTGCGCACCCGGTTCGTCGAAGCCCAGCTCGAGGAAACCCGTTGGTACCCAGACGATGATCCCTACGGCGAGTTCAAGCGTCGTTACGACGACGCGGCGCTGGCGTTGACCAAGGCGCCCGGTGTCATGGTCGATGCCGACACCGTCGCCCGCGTCGTCATGCGGGTGATCCAGGCCAAGAATCCGAAACCCCGCTACGTCGTCGGTTTGTCCGGCCACGCCACGGTACTGGCGCAGACGCTGCTCACCGACCGGATGTGGGAGCGCATCACGTTGTCGCGCCTGGCCCCCTGAAAGCCTATCGGAGCGGACGCTCGAACCTCGCGAGCCAGGCGCGGTTTCCGTAGGCATCGCGATGGACCACCTGCTCGACCGGTTTCCGGGTGGTGGGCCCGTAGCGGCCGCGCGGCCAGCCCAGCGGCACGATGCAGCACGGTGTCACCGACGGCGGCAGGCCCAGAACCCGGCGGGCCGAGACCTGACTCCACAACGGCAGGGTGATCAGCGACGCGCCCAGCCCCATGGCGCGCGCCGCCAAGAGCAGGTTCTGCACGCTCGGATAGATGGATCCCCAGTACGCCGACTCCGCCACGTGCGGCATCCGCACGACCGGCAGGCGCCCGTCGCGGGCGCCCAGGCGCAGGCATGCCACCACCAGCACCGGGATCTCGGTGAAGTGATCGACCTGCCATTGGATCGAGCGCGCGATCTTGGCCATGGACTCGTCCTGGGCGAGAGCGCGGCGCAGCACCACACCGCGCTGGATTCGCCAGGCCTGCCGGTAGCGCCTGGCGAGCTTTTCCTTGACCCGGACATCCTTGACCACAACGAACTCCCAGATCTGCCCATCGTTGCCGGTGGGTGCGCGCAGCGCGAGTTCGATGCATTTCAGCACCAGGGCGTCGTCGACCGGATCGGGCAGGACCCGGCGCACCGCCCGCTGCGTCATCATGGCCTCCGCCAACGACATGTCGAGCCCGGCCAGCGCTTCCGCCGGCCCCCGCACGGAGGCAGAGGACGTGTGCGGCTGCGCGTCAGGCATGCGCACCGATCCAGGAGGTCGTGAAGCGCTGGATCTGATCGAGCCCGTCGGCGAACTGCCGCGCGACGTATTTCTCGATTCGACTGCCCACCAACGGCACTGCGAATTCCACGGTCGCCGACAGTGAAAGGGTGGAGCCTTCTGGCGACGGTGACAGCATCGCTGCACCATAACCCGATCCCGGTGCACCGGTGGCCGCAACGCTGATGGTTCCACTGATCTGACCGTCGCCGGACGGGGACCACCGCTCGGTGCTCACGACGTTGAGGTCACCGCGGTACACGTGCGCAAGGATGCCTGGCAGCATGCCTCGCCGCAGGTCTTCGGTGATGGTCACGGTGACGGTGCCGTCGGGATCGACGACCAGCGAGCGCAGCGCCTTGGCGCCGCCGAAGGCCGCGATGCGGGCCTGCCAGTAATCCTCATCGCCGAAAGCCGAGTGGATCTGTTCCACGCTGGCCGGTGAGTCGAACGAGAGGTCGAAGGAGCTGGGCATCGGCGGCCGGCCCTAGGTGCCGAACAGGCGATCAGCGAGGGCACCGGCGAACTTGCGTGTCTCCTCCAGCTGCTCCGGCTGGACGTTGGTGCTCGGAATCCGGACTCCCAGATACTTCTGCCGGTACTCCCCGCTGCCCAGGTAGCTCGTGAGCGACAACATGGATCGAACCGGGTCACCGGGGTAGGTGAAGTGGATCTCGTCGACATACCGACCCCCCTGTTGCTCGGCGAGTTCGCGCACCGACATGAGGTTCTCGCGCCAGTACTGACGGCAGACGACGAACACGGCGAAAGGCTTGTCCTGCAGCAGCTTTTTCGCCTCGTCGGATTTCAGGAAGGACCGCATCGGCAGGCTCACGGTCTCCCACCATGTCGGGGATCCGATGCAGATCAGGTCGTAGTCGTTGTCCCGCACCGTATCCGGAGTGCGGATCTCACCGGTTTCGCCGCGCTTCTGTGCCGGTAACACGCTGAGCATGTCGGGCCAGACCCGTCGCATCGGAAAGCGGGAGAACCGATCGGCATAACGCTGATCGGTGAACTCGATCGGGGCGGGGCAGACCTCACACCCCCGCTCGCGGAACACCTCGCCCGCTGTCTCGAGAACCTTCTGCGACTGTCCCGTGTAGCTGTAGTAGAGCAGCAGGACCCTCGGTGACCGCTTCCCCTCCGTGCCGCTGGTCGTTTCCGTCATCCGATCCACCCCTTCCGTCGAATTCTGTGCTGTGGTGCGCTGTATCGGCGACCTTGCCGCCGTTCGCGGGTTAGGCTCCGTACGTGACTGGCAGAGTTTCCGTCGACCTCACCGGGCCCGCACAGACCATGCTCACGACCCTGTACTGCAAGGCACGCGATGCCGGGTCGAAACAGCCTGTTCTGGGCGACAGGTTCGCCAGGGAGACCGTGGACCGCATCGATTTCGACTGGGACGGGCTGAAAGTCGCGGACCGGTGGACACCACTGGTGACGGTGCGCACCGCTCAATACGACATCTGGGCGGCGCAGTTCCTGGCCGCGCACCCGCGGGCCACCGTGATCCACCTGGGATGCGGCCTGGACAGCCGGGTGTTCCGGCTGGATCCCCACCCGGATGTGCAGTGGTACGACGTCGACTACCCGGACGTGATCGCGCTGCGTAAACGGCTCTACCCGACCCGCCCCAGTTACCATCTGGTCGCGACGTCGGCCACCGACCCGTCCTGGCTCGACGAGATCCCGGTCGACGGCCCGGTGCTGCTGTTGGCCGAAGGCATCAGCATGTACCTGACCGAAAGCGATGGAATTGCCTTGCTGCAACACGTTGTCGACCGATTCGGGGCGGGCGAGATCCAGATCGACTTCTACAACTGGCTCACGGTCCGGTCGCAGAGAACCCACAAGCTGCAGCGGCAATCGGGTTCGACACTGCACTGGGCCGTCAACGGTCCCGCCGACATCCTGGACCAGGTGGCCGAACTGCGCCTGCTGGCCGCCGAGACCTTTTTCGATACCCCGACGTTCCGCCGGACCTCGGCGGGCTTCCGCATGGCGGGCCGGCTGGTCCGGGTTGTGCCGCCGCTGCGTCGGGCGCTGCAGTACCACCGCTACGCCTTCGGCCCCGTCACCTGACACCACTGGGCGCGTGCTGCTGGGCCAGTTCGCACAGCAGAGTGTGGATGGCGGCCACCGATCGTTCGGGCTGCGGGCCGTACGAGTGATATTCGACATTCAACTGCCCGGCATAGATCTGGGTGAAGTAGATCTCGATACCGTCGTTGACGTCGAAGTACAACTCACCGTGCGTGCTGATCACTTCCAGATCGGGCGGCGTGCGCAACGGCGGCACCAGACCGTTGTCGGACAGCAGCACCACATCCGGCAACCCGGGCGCATTGCCGACATACTGCGGGCTGAAGTGGAGCCGCGACTGCTGTATCACCCCGTCGGCGAGGTCGGATTTGAAGGTCTGGGCGATATCGCGCGCGAGCTCGACCACATCTGTCCTGCGGTCGATCTCGGCCAGATAGGTCGCCAGTCCCACCGGGTTGGTGCAGCCCGTCGCGGACACCGGCGGGGACAGGAAATACCGTAGGTCGACCGTGTAGATCAGGGGAACGGGGATGGTCGCCGCCCCACGCAGTTGCCACTCCGCTTTCACGATGACAGCAGAGAGCATCGCGGTCAGGCCGATTCCCTGAGCACGGCAGAGTGCGACGATGCTGTCGGTGTGCTGCTCGCTCAGCTGGCACGAGACGATCGGAACACGCACGGGTGACGGTGATTTGACACCTGTGGTGGCGCGCCGGGACGGCGGCAGGTCATAGGCGAACACCGCAGGCATGAATCGTTCGATGCCCGAGCGCTTCTGCTTGTGGATACCCCGCTCGGCAAGTATCGCCTCGACGGACTCCGGGGCGGACTCGACGGTGAGCCGACGGATGCTTCCGCTGACCACCAGATCGGTGTAATACGACAGCAACTCCTCGATCAGGGTGTACATGTGGTGGCCGTCGGCGAGGCTGTGGTGGACGTAGAGGGTTGGGCGCGCCTGGCCGTCGCGGACGGTCACCCGCAGATGGACCAGCGCCGTGTACTGGTCGAAGTGCAGCGGCGGTTCCTCGGCCGCCGGGTCGTGCAGTTCCACCACCTCGAGGCCCTCGGGCAGGAGGTCGTCCGCGACCAACTGATGACGCCCGTCGTCGCCGCGCTCGAGCCGGGCGGTCAGCACCGGACGCGCTTCGAGCAGCGCGTCGTAGGCCGCCGACAGGGCCTCGAGATCCACCGGGCCCTTCACCTCGGCGCCCAGCCCCACGAAGTTGTGGGTCTCGGCGAGCATCTCCTCACTGTTGGCCAGTTTGCGAATGACCGCCGAGGGAAAGCCGTTGCTGCCCATCTGCCTCTCCTTTTGCCTTGGCTTACGACAGCTCGACGAGGGCCAGATCCTCACGGGCGGAATTCAGTTCGTCTTCGGCGTTCGCCTCCTGGATCAGGGTGGTCACCGCGGCCGCGAATTCGTCGGCCAGCGAGGTCGCCGTCGCCGAGTCGACCCGGCGGGTGTCATACCACCAGTCCACGTGCAGCCTGCCACCCGAGCGGTACACCCGAAGCTCCACGGCATGACCGAGGCCGGGGACGGCCTCGCGCACCTGCGACTCCATATCGCTGTCGAACAGGACCGGAGCATCGTCGGAGGCCAGCAGCGACAGATCCGGAATCGTGCCCACATTCGAGTAGAAGACCTCAGCGGGGCGCGCCGCACCGAGGATCCGTGCCGTCGGTGCATAGAGGTGGCGCAGCAGACCGTAGCCGATTCCGTAGTGGGGCACCGCGTTCAGCGCCTCGTGCACACCGTCGAGCTGCTGCCGGGCTGTGGTGTCGTCGGGTTTCGCGCACCTGAGAGCGACTGGGTAGACCGTGCTGAGCCAGCCGACCGTTCGGCGAAGATCGACATCGGGGCGCAGTACCGCTCGTCCCGCCCCCGAAAGGTCCACCGCAACAGTGCCTTCGCCGACGGTGGCCGCGATCGCCCGGCTGAGCGCGGCCAGCAGGATATCGTCGATCGTCAACCCGAGTCGACGCCGGGTGTCATCGATCTCGCTGGTGTCGCCGACGCTCAACGAGGTCGACAGGCGGGTGAGATCGCCGGCCGCGGGCGGTTCGGAGGCCTCGCTGCCGGCCACGCTCACATCGGGCGCGGTTGCGGTCTCCAACCAGAAGTCGCGGCTGTCCACCACCGCGGGATGGGTGGCCAGCGCAGCGCACCGCGCAGACCATTCACCCCATTGCGTGGCAACGGGTTGCAGTTCGATGTCGTTGCCGGCCAGGCGTTGTCCGAACGCGGTGAAGATGTCGGTGAGCAGAACGTCTCGCGAGGTGTCGTCGCCTGCGATGCCGTGCACGCTGAGGGCCAGGTAACTCGGGCCATCCGCCTCACCGGTGACGTAGGTGGCCGCCAGCGGAGGGTTCGCCATCTCCTGCTCGGCGATCTGTCCGCGGCAGATGTCGAGTACCGCCTGGCGTTCCTCCGGACTTCCGGGCAGGAGGCCACCGGGTAGCGCCCTGGTGGCCGGTTCGACGGCCTCCCGCGGCGCATCGATGTGTTGCTCCCAGGTTCCCGCCTGCCGGGTGATCCGGAGTCGCAGCGCATCATGGTGATTGGTGACAGCTGTCAGCACCGCCGTCACGTCCTCTGCACGCACGTCCGGGCGCAACCGCAGGATCACCGGCATGCGCCATTGCCCCCGCTCCTGCACCCCGCGTTCGAGGAACGCGTCGACGTTCGGCGGAAGCGGCGGGTCAGCCGCGTCGTTCCAGGATCGGCGCGCCAGCCCGCCCGCCGCGTACCGGGCGGTCAGGGTCTTGGACAACGAGGAGACGGTCGGGTTCTCGTAGATGTCCTGCGGGGTGAGATCCAGACCTTCGTGAGTGGCCGCCATCGCCACACTGATGGCGACCAGGGAGTCCCCGCCGATCTCGAAGAAATTCGCGGTGCGGTCGACAGAGGCCACGCCGAGGCACTGGGAGAAGACGCGGCCCAGCGTGGTTTCGATCGGCGAGCTGCCGTTGACGGCGCCGTTGGTGGTGGGGGCGGCTGCGCCGGAGGCCGGGAGCTCCGCGCCGTTGACCGGGGCGTGAGTCCTCGCCCGTTCGGTGGCCGGCACGGGATCGACCCAATGACGCTGCCGCGCAAAAGGATAGCCCGGAAGTGTGGTGAGCTGCGGTTGATACTCACCGCGCAGCGGTGTCCAGTCGACATCGATGCCCGCGGTCCAGAGCTGCCCCATCGCCAGCAGGAACGCGTCCCGGTCGTCCCGGTTCTGGGCGTGGTGGCGCATGAGCCTGATGGCACGGTGCCCGTCCGCCCATTTCGGGTGACGCATCGCCGACGCCGTCAGGGTTCCGCCGGGACCCACCTCCACGAACACCCGGCCCGGGTGCGTCAGCAGCGCACCGAGTTCGTCGGAGAACCGGACGGTTTGGCGGATCTGACGTGCCCACGTCGCGGGGTTGGTCGCCTCCCCCGGCGCCAACCACGTTCCGGTGAGATTGGACAGCAGTGGTACCTGCGGTTCGCGCAGTGTCAGGCGGGACATGAAGCCGGTGAATTCGGGAAGCACCGGTTCCATCAACCGCGAGTGGAAGGCGTGGGAGGTGCGCACCCGCCGGGCGGTGATTCCCGCGTCGGCGAGCCGCGCCTGAAACGCACGGATGCTCTCCTCGGCGCCGGCAACGACGCAACCGCCCGGGTCGTTCACGGTGGCGAGGTCAACATCCTCTGCGAGGTATTCGGCGACGGCGTCGGCACTGAGCGCCACCGCCACCATGACCCCGCGCGGTGCGGAGTGCATCAGCCGGGCCCGCATCGACACCGCCTTGGTTGCCGTCGCGAGGTCGAAAACCCCTGCGATGGCGGCGGCCGCATACTCACCGATGCTGTGCCCTGCCATGGCCGCCGGTCGCACGCCGTAACTCAAGAACAGCTGAGCCAGAGCGTATTCGACGGTGAACAGCGCGGGCTGGGTGCGGTCGGTGCGTTCCAGGTTCCGTGCGGTGCCGTCGAAGATCTCGGCGCGCAGATCGATACCCAGTTCAGCGTTGAAACCCGCGGCACACTCATCGAAGTGCGCGGCGAACACCGGCTCGGATTCGTAGAGACCACGGGCCATTCCGACGTGCTGAGCACCCTGGCCCGGGAACAGCAGCACCACCCGGTCCGCGTCGTCGCCGTCTGACACCGATGCGCCGAGCACCACGTTGTCGTGCTCGGCTGCGGCCAGCACCGTCGCGGCACCGTCCAGGTCGGTGGCAACCGCCGCCAGCCGGACGCTTTCGGTCCGCCGGCGTTGCAGCGTGTAAGCCACATCCGGCAGCGCGGGTGCATCCGGGCTCGACAGCGCGGCGGCCATCGACGCACGTGACTGTTGCAGGCTTTCGGGGGAACGCGCTGACAGCAGCAGCACCTGTGGCCCCGACGGCGCTGCCGCCACCGGCGCCGATGGAGCCTCTTCCAAGACAACGTGAGCGTTGGTGCCGCCCACGCCGAACGAACTCACCCCGGCGCGCCGGATGCCGTCCCAGACCCACGGTCCGTACTCGTTGCGGACGACGAACGGTCCTTGCTCCAGGTGCAATTCGGGATTGGGGCTGGTGTAGTGCAGGGTGGCCGGGATCGCCCGGTGTTTGAGGCAGAGGATGACCTTGATCAGACTCGCGATTCCCGCGGCCGACTCGAGGTGCCCGATGTTGGACTTGACCGAACCCAGATAACACGGTCCGGGTCGTTCGTTCTCGGCGAGGTCGAACGCCTGGCGCAGGCCTTCGATCTCGATCGGGTCACCCAGCGGTGTGGCGGTTCCGTGCGTTTCGACGTAGCTCACGCTCGAGGCGTCGATATCGGCGATGGCGTGCGCCTCGGCGATGACGTCCGCTTGACTGGCGGCGCTGGGCGCAGCGTAGGTCATTTTCGCCGAGCCGTCGTTGTTCAGCGCCGAACCACGGATCACCGCGTGGATCCGGTCGCCGTCCTCGATCGCCGCCTCCAGCGACTTCAGCACAACCACGCCGGCGCCACTGGCGAAGATGGTGCCATCGGCACGGACGTCGAACGGGCGGCAGTGCCCGGTCGCCGACACCATCGAGCCCGCGGCGTGGAAGTAGCCGACACGGTGCGGAATGCGCAGGGATGCACCACCGGCCAGAGCCATCTCGGACTCACCGTTGAGGATGCTCTGGCAGGCCAGATGAACGGCGACCAACGCCGACGAACACGCTGTCTGCACCGACATCGCAGGACCGCGCAGGTTGAACTGGTGAGCCACCCGGGTCGCCAGGTAGTCCTTGTCGTTCTGCAACGACAGATTGACCATATCGAAGGTGACCCCCTCGCCGATGATGGCGTTCGGGTCATGATGCGATATGAGGTTGTGCAGCAGGTAGCCGCTGGTGGTGCTCGTGGCGTACACACCGACCGAACCGTCGAGAGTCCCGGGTTCGTAACCGGAGTCTTCCAGGGCATGCCAGGCACACTGCAGGAACAGACGGTGCTGCGGATCCATCATCCGCGCGGCCTGCGGGGTGAAACCGAATGCCTCGGCGTCGAATTCGTCGATACCGTCGACCAGCGCGGCCCGTCGCACATATGCCGGATTCGCCAGCGATTTCGCGCTGACCCCGGAGGCCACGAGTTCGGCCTCCGACAAGGTGGTGATCGATTCCTCACCGCGGCGGAGGTTGTCCCAGAATGCCGACACCGTGTCGGCTCCGGGGAACCGCCCCGCCATGCCGATCACCGCGATCGCGTTGTCCGGCAATGCTTCTGCCCGTGATGCGGTTGCTCCGCTGCTGTTGGTCACGCTCGGTCCCCCACCTTCCGCCGCGTCGCGGCTCGCTGCCGCGCGGCGGCACGCTTCTGAGCTCGGGCGCGGAGGCCCTCCGCGCTGTCTGGCCTGGCCTGGGTGTTCAAGCCGAGCTGACGGATGAGATCAGCCGTCAGGTCCGTCAGCGAGGCACCCTGTAACAGCAGCGCGACCGGCGGCTCGACCCCGAAGTCGGCCCGCACCGTGTTGCGGATCCGCACCGCCATCAAAGAATCCATCCCCAGCTCGGTCAACGGCTGGCCGGTGTCCATCGGGCTGCCCTTGGGATACCCCATCACGGCCATCACCCGTGCACCCAGCCGCGTCGACACCACACGCTCGGCGTCGCCGGCATCGAGTTCCCGCAACGCGTCCGGGCCCGCCCAGTCGTCGTCGGTGTCGTCCTCCAGTTCCTCGGCGAGGAGGGCGAAATAGCCCAGATCGCGCAGTTCCGGGAACGCGGCCGCCACTCGATCCAGTCGCAGCCGGGCCACCCCGATCTGGGTGACGCCGGCGGCCAGTACCGCATCGAGCGCCTCGATCCCCTCGGCGGGAGAGATCGGGTCGAGGGCACTGAACGTCAGTGCGCGGGCGACACCGA
The DNA here is from genome assembly GCF_057656995.1 of Mycobacterium sp. Soil_C_30. Taxonomy (NCBI): domain Bacteria; kingdom Bacillati; phylum Actinomycetota; class Actinomycetes; order Mycobacteriales; family Mycobacteriaceae; genus Mycobacterium; species Mycobacterium sp. Soil_C_30. The sequence goes on from NZ_JBDGJH010000022.1 coordinate 127,809, forward strand.
TCTCGGACCACTGGCCCCAGTTGATCGTGGTGGCGGGCAGGCCGCGGGCCCGTCGCCACGCCACCAGGCCGTCGAGCCAGGCGCTGGCACAGGCGTAGGCCACCTGGCCGGGCGCCCCGAGCAATGAGGACGTCGAGGAGAAGCCGACCCACCAGTCGAGCTCACGATCGGCGGTGGCGGCGTGCAACCGCAGCGCACCGGTGGCCTTGGGCGCCCATACGCGCTCCAGGTTCTCCCGGCCGAGGCCGACGACGATCTGATCGTCGATCACGGCCGCACTGTGCACCACCCCGCGCAACGCCAGCCCCGATTCCTCAGCCGCCGCAACCAGCTTCTCGGCCACCCCGGGCACCGCGATGTCCCCGGTGACGACCGTGAGCTGCGAACGCTCTCCCAGTTCGTCGAGGACTGCCTGCTGCTCGTCCGACGGCGCGGATCGCCCACTCAGGACCACCCGCCCCGCGCCGTGTTCGACGAGCCGGCGCGCGACCACCAGGCCGATACCGCCCAGGCCACCCGTGATGATGTAGGCGCCGTCAGTGCGGACAACGGGAGTGGCTGCCACGAGATCGGCCCGCTCGAGGCGTTCAGCGAACCGGCGTCCCTGCCGCCAGGCCACCACATCGTCACCCCCGGCGATTCCGAGCTCGGTGGCCAACGACGTGTCGTCCGCCGAATCCAGATCGACCACGGTGGTGCGCAGGTCGGGGTGTTCATAGGCCAGTACCCGGACCAGCCCCTTGAGCGCCACGATCGTGGGATCGCCCAGCTCACCGGCGCCGGGGGTCAGGCCGTTCCGGGATGCCAGCCACAGTCGCGGCGACTTGCCGTGCCAGCCGCCGACGATCGCCCGCACGGTCGCGGCGACGTTCCAGGCGAGGTCGCGCCCGCGGGTGACGGCCGCCTCGGAGTCGGCACCGTCGAACGGGTGCTGATCGGTGAAGACGATCACGCCGACCGGAGGGAGTTGCGGCTCCCCCGCTGCCTGCGCGAAGGCCTCTTTCACCGCGGACTCGTCGGACAGGTCGGCGCTGATCACCCGTCGCGCCGGTGAGCGCAGTCGGCCGGCGAAGGCCTCCGCCCTTGTCGCGGACTCGGCGCCCTCGGCGAGCAGCAGCCAGCTGCCTTCGGCGGGCTCGGACTCCGCGGCGGGGGTGACCGGCACCCAGGTGGTGTCGAACACCTTCTGCGCCAACGGCAGTGGCACGGTGCGGCGCTGCACCCGCTGCAGATAGATCCCGGTCAGTTCGGCCGTCGGGTTGCCCGCGTCGTCCATCAGCAGCACACGGCCGAGCTTGCCGGCGCCGTCACCGTCGAGTTCGGTCACGACGGCACGGCACCGCGCCCGTCTACCGATGTCACCGAACACACGGACACTTTCGATCGCGACCGGCAGATAGGTGGCCTCACTCGATTCCGCCAACGACTCGGCGGGCAGCGCAGCGGCCAGGCCCTGCAGCGCCACATCGAGCATCACCGGATGGAGCCGGTAGCTGCGGTGCGGTGTCGCCTCGTCGGGCAGGACGATCTCGACCTCCGATGTTCCCGACGGCTTGCGGACCACCCGGGTCAGCCCCGCGAACGCGTGCCCGTGGTGCAGACCGGTGCGACGCAGCGCGGCGTAGAGATCGGCCGGCGAGACGGCAGTGCCTTCGCCGTCGGGAGGTGTTGATTCGGTGGGCTTCTCGGGCGCACCGATCTCGATTCGGGCCACGGCATGCCGATGCCAGTTGCGGTCGGCGGTGCGGGAGTGGATCTCCACCCGGATCTCGCCGTCATCGGATGTCGTGAGCTGAGTCGTGACTTCCGTGCTGTCGTCGAGGCGCAGCATCTGTTCGACCTCGACGCGGCGCACCGTGAGGGCGGTCGCGGGCAGGTCGAGCGCTTCACAGCCGGCCGCCAGCGCCATCTCGGTGAAACCGGTGGCGGGCAGACAGGCCTGGCCGTGCACCTTGTGGTCGGCCAGCCACGGGATGAGCTGCGTACCGACATCACCACGCCAGACGTGGTCACGACCGGACGGCATCTCCACATGAGTTCCCAGCAGCGGATGTGCAGTCGCCGACTGCCGATTCGCGGCGGTGGGGGTTGCCCAGTACTTGGCGTGCAGCCACGGCGTCGGCGGCAGGTCCGCCAGTCGTGTTGCGCTGCAGCTGCTTTCGTCAAGCTGTCGCACCCCGGCCAGGTTGGTGTGGAACGTCAGGGCTTCCGGATGATCCCTGTTCAATGTTGCGCCCACCCATACCTGGCCACTCGAGCTGACCGCGGCCAGATTCCCGTCGATGGCATGCCGTAGCAGCGGATGTGGACTGACCTCGATGAACGTGGCGTGAGTGTCGGCGGCGGCGGTCACCGCCTGGGTGAACCGAACGGGGCTGCGGAGATTGTTGACCCAGTAGTCGGCGTCGAAGGCCGGTGCCGATCCGTTGAGCGTCGCAACGGTGCTGAACAGCGGGATCTTCGGCGGCGACGGCATCAACCCGGACAGCGCGGCGCGCAACTCCGGCAGGATGGGGTCGACGGTGGGATGGTGCGAGGCGACGTCCACCTCGACCCGCCGCGCCAACCGGCCCCGCGCGTCCACCAACGCCACCACCGCGTCGACCTGATCCGGTGGGCCCGCGATGACGGTCTGCTCGGGTGCGGCGTACACCGCGACCCCGACATCGGGGTAGTCGGCGATCAACGTTTCGGTGGCGTCGGCGTCCAACTCCAGCAGCGCCATGGCGCCCTGACCGGCCAGCCGGGACATCAACCGCGACCGCGTGGCGATCACCGTGAGCCCGTCCGCAGGAGTCAGCGCACCGGCCACCACCGCCGCAGCCACCTCCCCCATCGAATGTCCGATCACCGCATCCGGTTCCACGCCGTAGGACCGCCACAGCGCCGTCAACGCCAACTGCATGCCCACCAGCACCGGCTGGATGCGTTCGATACCGTGCACCGGCTGTCCGGAGGTCAGCACCTGCCGCAGCGAGAACCCGACCTTGTCGACGAACACCGGTTCCAGCTCGTCCACCGCCGTCGCGAAAGCCGGCTCGGATGCCAGAAGTTCCCTGCCCATACCCGCCCACTGCGAACCCTGGCCGGAATACAGGAAGACCGTCCCCGGCCCCGTCACGCTCTGATGAGTGGCCACGACTCCGGGCGCGGGCCGACCGGCCGCCAGTGCCCGCAACCCGGCCGCCGCTTGCAGGTGGTCGGCGGCGCAGACGGTGGCGATCCGGAACTGCCGGGGGCGGTGGTGGTTCAGGGTGTGGGCGACCTCGCCCAGCGGCAGCGACGCACCGGCGTCCTCCAGCCAGTCGGCCAGAGCCGCCGCCGACGCCGCGACCCGCTCGTCGGTCTTACCCGAGACCACCAGTGTGGTGATCGACGGGCGCGCCGGGTTTTCCGGGGCCGCCGGAGCTGGATCCGGGCCCTGCTCGATGACCACGTGCGCGTTGGTTCCACCGAGACCGAACGACGACACAGCGGCCCGCCGGGGCCCTTCGGTTGCGGGCCAGGCGGTCAGGTCCGTGGGAACGAACAACCGGGTCTGCGACGGGTCGATGGCCGGATTCCACTGCGAGAAGTTCAGATTGGGCGGTATGTGGGCGCGCTGCACTGCCAACGCGGCTTTGATGAACCCGGCGATTCCGGCGGCGGCCTCCAGGTGACCGATGTTGGTTTTCACCGCACCCAGCGCACATCGGGCCTCCCCTCGCCCGTAAGTGTCGGCCAGTGCTTCGAACTCGATCGGATCGCCCAGTGCGGTACCGGTTCCGTGCGCCTCGATGTAGTTGACGGACGCGGGTGTCACATCGGCACTGCGCAGCGTCCTGGTGATCACGTCGCGCTGGGCGATCGAGTTCGGAGCCGTCAGGCCGTTGGAGCGGCCATCCTGGTTGACCGCCGATCCCCGGACCACCGCCAACACCCGGTCCCCGTCGCGCACCGCGTCGGTGAGCCGCTTGAGCACCACCACTCCCGCGCCCTCACCCCGCACGAACCCGTCCGCGCCCGCGTCGAAGCTGTGGCACCGACCGCGGGGCGAGAGCATTCCCCACTTCGACATCGCGATCTGCGTTTCCGGGCGCAGGATGAGGCTGACCCCACCCGCCAGCGCCAGGTCACTCTCACGCAGGCGCAGGCTCTGGCACGCCAGGTGAACGGTGACCAGCGACGAGGAACACGCCGAATCCACCGCCACCGCCGGGCCGCGCAATCCCAGCAGGTAGGCGATGCGTCCAACCCCGACGGAATGCGCGTTGCCGGTGGCCGAATAGGCATCGATGCTGTCCGGATTGGCCGCCGAGATACCTTGGTACTCGGTGTAATACACACCCATCATGACCGCGGCCCGAAGCCCGGACAGTTCTTCGGTCGCGATCCCGGCGTGCTCCAGGGCCTCCCACGCCACTTCCAGCATCACGCGCTGCTGAGGATCCATCGCTTCGGCCTCGCGCGGCGAGATCCCGAAGTACTCGGCATCAAAACCGTCCACGTCGGGCAGGAAGCCGCCCCACTTCGATGCCATCCGGCCCGGCGCCAAGGTGTCGGCGTCGTAGAACTCGTCGGCGTTCCAGCGATCGGGCGGAATCTCGCTCACGGCGTCCACACCGTCGGCCAGCAACCGCCAGTACGACTCCGGGCCCACCACACCACCGGGGAACCGGCAGCCGATTCCCACCACTGCGATGGGCTCGGCCGTCGCGATGCGGGAGGCCTTGACGAACTGTTCGTTGAGCGCGGTGCGTTGGTCGGCGGTCATGGCCGACACCCTGTTGAAGATCGTTTTCATCAGAAGCTACCGCTCTCGCTATGTGCCGAAGCCGATTCCACGCTGTCGAACAGCTCGTCCAACACGCTGTCTGCCGAGTCGAGCATCAGATCCTCGTCAGGGGGGCTCACCTGCTCTGTCCGTTGTGGGGCAAGCTCTTCCGCCAGGTAGGCCGCCAGCAGCGAAACCGTCGGATGGTTCCACAACATCGACGCCGACAGGTCGATCCCCGCCGCCTTCTGCGTCTCTTTCAGCACTGCCATCGCCATCATCGAGTCGAGTCCCAGCTCCGGGAACGGCCGGTCCACGTCGACCGCGGATGCCGGCATGCGGAGCTCGCGCGCCAGGATGGTCCGGATCCGCGTGGTCAGCTCGCCGGCCATGGCATCGGGGGCAATCTCCGACCAGTCCTGCAGCGTTGCCACCGACCGGTCCGGATCGTCGGCCGCCGAGCGCTCGGCCACGGTGGCGTCGAATTCGGCGACCACCCTTTCGAAGTAGCCGAGATCGCGGAACTCCGGATTGGCGGCGATGGCGCGGTCCAGGCGCATCCGGCCCACCCCGACACGGGTGAGGTGGCCCCCCACCAGTGAGTCCAGCGCCTCGGTGCCTTCAACGGGTGTGATCGGGTCGAGCACGCTGTAGGTGAGCGCGCGGCTCATCCCGACATCCGACCACTGGCCCCAGCCGATCGCGGTGGCAGGCGACCCCTGCGCACGCCGCCACGTCGCCAGTGCGTCGAGCCAGGCATTGGCGGTGGTGTACGCCAACTGACCGGGCAAGCCCAGCAGCGACGCCATGGACGAGAACCCGACCCACCAGTCGAGCGCCCGGCCTGCCGTCGCCGCGTGCAACCGCAAGGCACCGGCCACCTTGGGCGCCCACACCCGCTCCAGGTCCTCCTTCGTGACCGCGGCGACGATCCCGTCGCCGGTGACGCCCGCCGCATGCACCACGCCCCGCAGCGGCAGGCCGGTCTCCTCCGCGGCGGCGATCAACCGCTCCGCCACGCCGGCCGTCGCGATATCCCCTGCCACGAAGATGATCTGGGCCCGGTCGGCGAGCTCGGCCAGGACGGTGCGCTGAGCCTCCGTGGGCTCGGACCGGCCGTTGAGGACGAGCCGCCCCGCACCGCGGGCAACGAGCCAGCGCGCGACGACCATCCCCAGGCCGCCGAGGCCGCCGGTGACCAGGTAGGAGCCGTCCGCCCGAACACGTGCACCCGCTTCGGGCGGCTCCCCTGGCGCGCGCGTGAGCCGTTCGACGTAGCGGCGCCCTGCGCGCCGGGCGATCACATCGTCGCCGGCCGGGAACGTCAGTTCATCGGCGAAGGCCGCAACCGGGTCCTCCGCGCCGTCGAGGTCGACGAGGGTGGCGCTCAGATCCGGTTCGCCCGCCAGGAAACGAGCCGCCTCCCCGGGGAAGCGCCAGTTGCGGATCAGGCCCTTCAACGCGCCGGCGGCGGGATCGCCGGCCTCCCCACTGCCCGCCGCGAGACCGTTCCGGGTGATCAGCCACAGCCGTGGCGGCGTGTCACGGAAGTGCTCGAAGGCCGCCCGCGCCGCCGCCGAGACGGACCAGACCAGGTCCTGCGCGCGGCCGAGCGCCCCGTCAGGGTCGGTGCCGTCGAACGACCGCTCGCCGACGAGGATGATGATGCCGGTGGCCGGAAGTTCCGGATCAGCCCCGGCTTTCGCGATGGCCGCCAGTACCGCCGACTCATCCGCCAGTTTCTCGGTGAGCACCCGCCTGGTCGGTGAGCTGAACCGTGCCACGAAGTCCCGCGTGTAATCCGTCGTGTCGTCTACCAGTACCAGCCAGCTCCCGGTTGCGTCGGCCGACAGATCCCCGCCGGTTTCGACCGCCGGAGGACATTCCTCCCAGGCGGTGTCGAAGAGCTTCTGGCCCAACGGCAGCGACACCGACGCCGGGTCCACCCGGCGCAACTCGACGCCGCGTAGTTCCGCGGTCACGGTTCCAGCGTCGTCGGTGAGTTGGATCCGGCCCCGGCGAACGCCGTCACCGTCCTGGCGTTCTGAGAGCTCGGCGCGGCAGTGCGCCCGCAGACCGACCTCGCCGTACACCCGGGTCTCTGCCACCGCCAACGGCAGCCAGGGCGAGGTCACCGCCCCGGGGTCCGACTCCGAGGCGGCGTCGACGAGACACTGCAACGCCGCGTCCAGCATCGCGGGATGAATGCGATAACGCGCATGGTCGATGATGCCGGACAAGGCAATGGCCTTCTGCGAGAATGCAGCGGAGTCAGCGGATTCCGTCGCCGGTTGCTCGACGGAGCTCCCGACATCGACGTGTGCCACCGCATGCCGGCGCCAGTCGCCGCCTGCCGAACGGGCGTGGATCTCCACCCGGCTGCGGCCGTCGTCCCCGCAGGAGAGCTGCGTGGTGATCTGCAGGCGGCCCTCCAGAACAAGCGGCTGTTCCACTTCCAGCCCGGTCACCCGTACGGCTTCGGCTGCCCGGCCGAGAGCCTCGCAGCCGGCAGCCAGGGCCAGCTCGGTGACGCTCTCCGCCGACAGTACGGTCTGCCCGTAGAGCTTGTGGGCCGACAGCCACGGCATCATGTCCGGTCCGATCTCGGTCTGCCACATGTGGTCACGGCCGGACAGCATCTCGATGTGCGCCCCGAGCAACGGGTGCTCGGCCGCCATCCGGTGATCGGCCGGCCGTTCCTGGATCCAGTAACGCGAGTGCTGCCATGGCGCCGACGGCATGTCCACGAACCGCCCGCCCTCCGCCGGGATGATTCCCAGCGCGGCGAGTTGAGCTCGGAAGAACAGGGTTTCGTCCTCCACCCGCTTCAGCGCCGACGTGACCACGAACTCCTCCGTGGACAACGAGGCCAGCGTGTCGTCGATCGCGTACGTGAGCAGCGGGTGGGGGCTGATCTCGACGAACGTGGTGTGCTCGGTGGCGGCGCTGGTCACCGCCTGGCTGAACTGCACGGGTGTGCGTAGGTTGTCGACCCAGTAGTCGGCGTCGAACGCCGGGCGGTGGGCGGGCCCGCCGACGGTGGAGATGAACGGGATGGTCGGGGTTGCCGGGGTGAGATCGGCCAGGGCGGTGCGCAGTTCGGGCAGGATCGGATCAACGGTCGGATGGTGAGACGCGACGTCGACCTCGATGCGCCGCGCCAGTCGCCCCTGCTGGTCCACCGCGGCGATCACGGCGTCCACCTGCTCGGGCGGCCCGGCGACCACGGTCTGATGCGGCGAGGCGTGCACCGCCAGCGTCACATCCGGGTATTCGGCGATCAACTGCGCCACGGCGTCGGCCTCCAGTTCCAGTAACGCCATCGCGCCTTGGCCGGCGAGTCGGGACATGAGCCGGGAGCGGGTGGCGATGACCTTGAGTCCATCGGCGACCGACAGGGCTCCGCACACCACCGCCGCGGTCACCTCACCCATCGAATGCCCCATCACCGCATCGGGTTCCACCCCGTAAGACCGCCACAACGCCGTCAACGCCAACTGGACACCGACCAGCACCGGCTGGATGCGTTCGATACCGACCACGTGTTCGCCGTTGCGGAGGATTTCGTGCAGGGAGAAGCCGACCTGCTCGACGAACACCGGCTCCAACTGCGCCACCGCAGCCGCAAACCCCGGCTCCTCCAC
>NZ_JBDGJH010000023.1:0-131003 GCF_057656995.1 Mycobacterium sp. Soil_C_30
CCGGGCACATACGTCTGCACCTCGGCCACCACGTCCCGGATGGACGCCGCGATGGCATCACGGTCGGCGTCTTCGGGAATGGCGCAGAAGATGGTGTCGCGCATGATCATCGGCGGATCGGCGGGGTTGAGGATGATGATGGCCTTGCCCCGCTGAGCGCCGCCGATGTTCTGCACACCGGCACTGGTGGTCTTGGTGAACTCATCGATGTTGGCCCGGGTACCGGGACCGGCCGACGCCGAAGACACCGACGCGACGATCTCCGCATACGGCACCACTCCCCCCTGTTCGACGACAGCGCGACACACTGCGTAGACGATGGGGATCGTGGCCTGTCCACCACAGGTCACCATGTTGACGTTCGGGGCATCGAGATGTTCGCGCAGGTTCGCCGGCGGGATGACGCCCGGGCCCACCGCGGCAGGGGTCAGGTCGATGGCGCGGATGCCCGCCTCGGCATACCGCGGCGCGGCATCACGATGCACGTACGCGCTGGTGGCCTCGAACACCAGATCCGGCTTCTCACTGAGGTTCAGCAGCCAGTCCACCCCCTCGTGACTGGTCTCCAATCCCAGCTTGCGGGCCCGTGCCAAGCCCTCACTGGCCGGGTCGATGCCGATCATCCACCGCGGCTCCAACCAGTCGGAGCGCAACAGCTTGTAGAGCAGGTCGGTGCTGATGTTGCCGGAACCGACAATCGCCACTGTCGCCTTATCGGGCATGTGTTTCCCTCGCTATTCGAAAGTCAGCTCTACTGAACCTAACCCGGTGAAGTCCGCGATGAAATGGTCACCGGGATGTGCATCTATCGCCCTGGTGCACGAGCCCGGCAACACCACATCACCCGCGCGCAGGCGGACGCCGAACTGATCGACCTTGCGGGCCAACCACGCCACGGCCGTCACCGGATTACCCAGCACGGCATCACTGCGTCCCTCGGCGATCACCTCACCGTTGCACCGTAATTCGGCGTTGATGGCTCGTATGTCCACATCCTTGGGAGACACCCGCTGCGCACCGAGCACCCAGCCCGCCGACGACGCGTTGTCGGCGATGGTGTCGCAGAGTTTGATCTTCCAGTCCTTGATCCGGGTGTCGATCAACTCGATCGACGGCGCGAAGGCCGCCGTCGCCGCCAGCACGTCGTCCTCGGTGCAGCCTGCACCCGGCAGATCGTCGGCCAGGATGAACCCGACCTCCACCTCCACCCGCGGGTACAGGTACTTGGCCGCCTTGACCGGCACATCCTCGAACACCGCCATGTCTTCAAGCAGGTGACCGTAGTCGGGCTCGTCGACGCCCATCATCTTCTGCATGGCCTCGCTGGACAGACCCACCTTGTGACCGATCACCTTGGCGCCCTCGGCCACCCGCTGCCGAATATTGATCAGCTGGATCTCATAGGCGTCGACGACGTCGATATCCGGATGGGCACTGGTCAACGGATCGATCGGCACCCGACTGCGCTCGGCTTCCGCCAGGTCGGCGGCCAACTCCGCGCGGGTCTGTTCACCCAGCATTTCGTGAATTCCCCTCACTTGTTTGACCGGGGCAGTTGTTCGCAGCCCGGGCAATTCTATAACGTGTTCTACATGACGGGTCAGGAGTGCGCTGCATTCGACGTAGTGGTGGTGGGGAGCGGCGGCGCAGGCATGGTCGCCGCCCTCACCGCCGCCCACCAGGGACTGTCAACACTAGTTGTTGAGAAGGCCCCGCACTATGGCGGTTCGACCGCGCGTTCCGGGGGTGGTGTGTGGATCCCGAACAACGAGATTCTCAAGCGGGCCGGTGTCTCCGACACCGCGGAGAACGCCCGCACCTACCTGCACGCCATCATCGGTGACGTGGTGCCTGCCGAGAAGATCGACACCTACCTGGAGCGAGGGCCGGAGATGCTCTCGTTCGTACTCAAGCACTCGCCGCTCAAGCTGTGCTGGGTGCCCGGGTATTCCGATTACTATCCCGAGACCGCGGGCGGCAAGCCGACCGGGCGCTCCGTGGAACCCAAACCCTTTGATGCCAAGAAGCTCGGTGCGGACCTGGCAGGTCTCGAACCGCCGTACGGCAAGGTGCCGCTCAACGTGGTGGTGATGCAACAGGACTACGTTCGGCTCAACCAACTGAAACGACACCCACGTGGCGTCCTGCGCAGCCTCAAGGTGGGTGGGCGCACCATGTGGGCCAAGGCCACCGGCAAGAACCTCGTCGGAATGGGCCGCGCGCTGATCGCCCCGCTGCGGATCGGCCTGCAGCAGGCCGGTGTCCCGGTACGGCTCAACACCGCGTTCACCGACCTCCATGTCGAGGACGGGGTGGTACGCGGAATCTACGTCCGCGACACCAATGCCCCGGAATCCGCTGAGCCCGAACTGATCCGGGCCCGCCGGGGCGTGATACTCGGCAGTGGCGGCTTCGAGCACAACGAACAGATGCGGGTGAAGTACCAACGCGCCCCCATCACCACCGAGTGGACCGTCGGGGCCAAGGCCAACACCGGTGACGGCATCCTGGCGGCCGAAAAGCTGGGCGCTGCACTCGATGTCATGGAGGACGCGTGGTGGGGGCCGACGGTTCCGTTGGTCGACGCACCCTGGTTCGCGTTGTCGGAGCGCAACTCCCCGGGCTCCATCATCGTGAACATGGCGGGCAAGCGCTTCATGAATGAATCTATGCCGTATGTCGAAGCCTGCCATCACATGTATGGCGGCCAGTACGGGCAAGGCCCCGGGCCGGGCGAGAACATCCCCGCGTGGCTGGTGTTCGACCAGCAGTACCGTGACCGCTACATTTTCGCCGGCCTGCAACCCGGGCAACGGATCCCGAACAAGTGGCTGGACTCCGGCGTCATCGTCAAAGCCGATACCCTGGCGGAGCTGGCCGAGAAGGCGGGGCTGCCCGCTGCCGCGTTCGCCGAGACCGTGGAACGGTTCAACGGTTTCGCGCGCTCCGGAGTGGATCAGGATTTCCACCGCGGCGAGAGCGCCTATGACCGTTACTACGGCGATCCCACCAACAAGCCGAACCCCAATCTGGGTGAGATCACCCACGGACCGTTCTACGCGGCCAAGATGGTGCCGGGCGACCTGGGCACCAAGGGCGGCGTCGTCACCGACGTGCACGGTCGCGCACTGCGTGACGACGGTTCGGTCATCGAGGGTCTGTATGCCGCGGGTAATGTCAGCGCACCCGTGATGGGCCACACCTATCCCGGCCCCGGCGGCACCATCGGACCCGCCATGACCTTCGGGTATTTGGCGGCACTGCACATCGCCGGAAAGGCCTGAGATGCCCATCGATCTCGACGTTGCCCTGGGCGCGGCGCTGCCGCCGGTCGAATTCTCCTGGACCAGCAGCGACATCCAGCTCTACCACCTCGGGCTCGGGGCCGGAGCAGACCCGCTGGATCCCCGCGAACTGAGGTACCTGGTGGACGACACCCCACAGGTCCTGCCGACGTTCGGCAACGTGGCCCAGAGCTTCCACATGACCACGCCGCCGACGGTGAACTTCCCCGGTATCGACATCGAGTTGTCGAAGGTGCTGCACGCCAGCGAAGGCATCTCCGCGCCGGCACCGATTCCGCCGTCGGGCACCGGTGTCGCCGTGACCAGGTTCACCGATATCTGGGACAAGGGCAAGGCCGCCGTCATCTGGTCGGAGACAGAAGTCACCGCGCCCGATGGCACGCTGCTGTGGACGCAGAAGCGTTCTATCTTCGCGCGGGGCGAGGGCGGTTTCGGCGGTGACCGGGGCCCGTCAGGGACACAGGTCACCCCAGAGCGAGCACCGGATCTCGAGCTGGCCATCGCGGTGTTGCCGCAGCAGGCGCTGCTGTACCGGTTGTGCGGTGACCGCAATCCGCTGCACTCGGATCCCGACTTCGCCTCTGCAGCAGGCTTTCCCAGACCGATCCTGCACGGGCTGTGCACCTACGGCATGACCTGCAAGGCCATCACCGACGCATTACTCGACGGTGACGCCGCCGCCGTGGGCTCATACGGTGCGCGCTTCGCGGGCGTCGTCTATCCCGGCGAGACCCTCAGGGCGCGCGTCTGGAAGGAAGACGGCCGCTTCGTGGCCAACGTGGTGGCGCCCGGCCGCGACGACGCCGCGGTGCTGTCCGACGTGGAGTTGACGCCCGCCTGACCTCTCGAGGTCACACCCCAGCGGAACCTCCTCCGCCTCCGTCGCCGCCCGAGTTGTTGGAGTCGTTGTTGTTGGAGTCGTTGTTGTTGGAGTCGTTGTTGTTGGACTCGTTGTTGTTGGACTCGTTGTTGTTGGACTCGTTGTTGTCGTTGTTGTTTCCGGAGCCGCTGTTGTCTTGACCGTCGGAGCCGGACGGCCCCGCCCCGGCCGACCCGCCGCCGGACGAGTTGTTGTTGTCAGCGCCGGTGTTGTCACCGATGCCGCTGCCGGAGTCATTGTCGGTGGAACCGTCGTTGCCGATGCCGCCGCCGATGGTGTCGCCCCCTGAGGGTTCCTGCGGCGCCGCGACCACAGGCTCCGGCTCACTGCTCGGGGGTGGGGCATCTGGGGTACTCGGCGAGGTGGTGCCGAGATCGATGACGACGTTCGAGACCGGCACCTCGACACTCGGAGGCTCAGCCGGGGGCGGCTCGACGGCCACCGGGGCCGGTTCGGGCGCCGACGCGACAGGCTCGGGGTTCACCGGAGCCGGGTCCGGCGGCGGGGGTGGTGGTGGCGCAGCCGGGGGTGCGGGCGGAGCCGCGGTTTCCGGGGGTGCAGCTGGGGCCGGCGCGTACGGCGCCACGGGCCCGGAGAGCACGGTCATTCCCGTCGTGGGCGGCGGCGCCGGCGGCACCCATGGTGTCGCCGACTGTTTCACCCACGGCGGCAGCCACAGCCATGACGGTACCGGCAACCATGTCGGCCACTGGAAGAAGAACGGTACCGCACCTTCTCCCGTCCACCCGCCACCGCCGCCGGGGCTGAAGGGCAGGGCCGGATAGATGCCGTTGATGGGCGAAACCGCAAACTCGAGTGCTTGTGCCGCGGCGAAGAATTCAGAGACAGCGGCAAGTTCGATGTGCGCCTGCTCGGCGAGTTCATGCTGAAGGAAACCCAGGAATTCCGCCACCGCCGGAGCGGGCCCCGACAGTGATTCGAACACGATCTGCCTGAGCGCCAACGGTTGAGCGTCGGTCCACAGGTCCCAACCGAAGATCGCCTTGCGTCCCTCCGCGTTCACGGTCTGGGACTGGTCGATGCTCTGCTGTCCCGGATAGGGACCGATGACATCGCGCTGGCCATACAATTCCGGGACTCTTCCGGTGATCATCGAGAACCCGAGCGACGCCGCAAATGCGATGCCGCCGGCAACCACGATCGCGTCGCGGATACTTCCCCGGCCCGGCTGCTCCTCCCCCCGAGGGGCCGACGCCTGTCCGTGCGTACCGATAGTCTGATCCACCATCAGGACCTCCCCAAGTCCGTGGCGTGAGCAACAGACGTTGCGCCGCTGGTTGTTTCGCGGATGCGAACCAATCGTTACTGGCAGCTGTGCTTCATCGCAGTTCATCCTCAGCATATGCCGTTGCTGTAACAGCGTCAACATGCGATTTACATGCGCCTAACGTCGGCGAAACGCAGGTTGCTGTTTCGCGGTACCACACAGGTAACACATCGAACTCATTCCGGTGCACTGGCCTTAAATGCCTGCGTAACAATCAAAATCAAGTATTCAATTCAACTGTGGGGCCTCGGTGGACAGCAAAGGCGCGACGGCAGGCAGTCGATCGACCCGGCGCTCAGAGCGACCCTCGATCTGATTTCGCAAAAGTTTGCCAGAGAAAGCACTTACGGAGTCACATGAATAGCGTCTGTTCGATCAACCGGTGCCCCAGCTCGGGATGAATGGCCTTGTGAGGGTCGGCATCTGAGGGGCTGAACCACGCGAGGTCCGCCTCGGGATGCGGACCGACCAGACCCACTCGGCCGCGGCCGTATGAGGCGACCACAGCGGCTGCCTCCCCGCCCGGATAGGTGGCGAGAACCGTCGCGGGCGCATTGGGTGCCAGCGAGAACGCCGGCCCGTCCTGGAAATACATCTCGCGGGCCTGGCCGGACCAGTCCGTCATCACCGTCGTGTAGTCGTCCGTGCTGACGGACGCATTGGGTGAATCGATATAGCGGTAGACCTCGCCGGGAAGCAGACCGTATCCCGGGTCGGCGCCGGCGAGATAGGCGCCCAGACAGAATCCGAGATAGTTTCCACCACCCAGCACCCACTGCCGAATGGTGTCCGCATCATGGCGCAGATGGTTCCACGCCGAGCTGACATCGCCGCCACCCGGTTGCGCGTACAGCAGCATGCCGCTCAAGGTTTCCGGGCTGACATCGCGCGCCTCGTCGGGCCCGATGAACTCGACCTCGAGCGGGGTGGGGCTGCTCCCGAGCAGTCGGGCGACGGCCTCACTACATCCGTCACACGACCCGGCACCACGTCCGCGGTACACCGCGGCGCGGGCGGGCGACGCCGACAGGTTCGCGGCCATCGTCCCCGCGCTCGCCCCGATCAGCAGGGCGATGGAGGCCGCCGCACCGGTGACGAACCTGCGTCGAGTGATCACGGATGTACCTCCCCCGGGGTGACGGTCGGGCGCGGCGCCTTCTTCGTCACGCGAATGGCGAACCGCTTGGCGCGGCCGGTGACCGTGGCGGTCAATGCTTCCAGCGGGCCGCGGCCGGCACTGGCCTGCCACGCGATGCCGAGCACGATCGCCGCGATCACCTGCAGCACCAAACTGGTTGTCGGAACGTAGGTGTCGTGAATCGAATTGATGAACATCACATGCAGCGTGTAGAACGTCAGCGTCATCTTCCCGGCGGCGGCCAGCGCGTAGGAGACCAGTCCGGCACTCATCCGGAACAACGGCGTGGTGACATGGTCGAGCAACAGGATCGCGGCCAACACCGCGACCGCGATACCGATGGTCGACACCAGATCGAGCGGCGTGCCGCTGTGCGGTTCGACAAGCGCGAGCCACCACCAGGTACCCGACGGCGGAGTTCCGTCGCCGCCGTAGGTCAGCACCTCTCTGGTGTAATCGGCGGTGGCGGTGTCGGCCGCCGACCAGATGTGCTGCAGCCCACCGTAGCGATACAGCAACAGGCCCGAGGCCACCTGCGCCAGCGCGGCCGCCACGCACCCGGCGACCAACAGCCGCGAGGCGGTACGGCTGGACGACAACGTGAGCCGGCCGATCACCAAACCCGCACAGACATAGGCTATCCACGTCAGTGCCGGAAACTCGCCGGTCACCATCAGCTCCGAGAACAGCTGCAGTGGGCGGGTGAACAGATCGTCGAATCCAGGGTTCAGTGTCGTTTCCTGCGGAACCGGGAGATGGGGGATCAGCAGGAACGTCAGTGCCGGTGACCCGAACACGAACGTGAACCCGGTCAACGCCACGGCCCAGGTCGGCAGAAACACCAGCGGGATCGCGAGGATGAACATCAGTGCGTAATAGGGCAATATCACCGAGGCCAATTCGGCATCGGTGTAACCGAGCGCCAACCCGATGAAGCCCACGACCGCGGCACGCGCGATCAGCGAAGCCACCGTTCCGGGCACCCGGTCGAGTCCCACCCGGGAACGACCGGTGGTGAACGCGATGGACACCCCCGCGAGCACCGCGAAAAGCGCCGAGGCGTTACCCGCGCTGACGACATACGTCCAGGCGGGGCCGCCCGTTGCGGGGTTCTGATCCGGTAGCACGTGGATGACCATCATTCCGATCAGCGCGACACCACGCGCCGCGTCGACACCGTGCAAGCGCAGTTTCGGCCGGTGGTCGGCCGCCGGCGCCGCGCGGGGGTGCGGCGCGGTGACCGCGGGGGGTACCGAATCGAGGGTGGTCGTCATGGGCGCATGATCTCGTTGAGCAGGTCCAGACCCAGGTCCCGGCCACGGGCATTCGCCGCGGCCGAACTCCGGTGACCGGGATCCGGCAGACCGACGTCGGTGAACCAATCCTCGCCGGCCTCGGGATGCGGGCCCACCACCCCCACCCGGCCGTTACCGAACCTGTTCACCGCGGCGGCAACCGTGTCATTCGGATATCTGGCCAGGACAGTGACTTTGACTTCGGGATCGAGCTGGAAGCAGGGGCCGTCCTGGAAGTACATCGCGCGGCGCGACCCTCGCCAATTCACTTCCACGATGGCGTCCTCCTCGGTGTGGACCGTCGCGGAGGGTGACTTGATGTACTGATCGCTGTCGCCGGGGATCAACGCGAAACCCGGTGAGGTACCGGCCAGGTAGCCGCCGAGGCAGATGCCCAGATAGTGTCCGCCGCCGGCGACGAAGCCCCTGATCATCCTGCTGTGCGCGCGCAGGTGACGGTATGCGTCGTCGAGGTCGGGGCCGCCGGGCTGGACGTACAGAGTCGCGTCGGCGAAGGACGCCGGGCTCAGCGCGCGTTTCTCTTTCGGCCCGACGAACGCAACCTGCAGGTCGAGACCGCTGGCGGACAACAGATCCGCGGCGGCTTCGGGGCATCCCGGTGAGGACGCAGGCCCGCGGTAGATCAAGGCAACCGGGCTCGGGGTGGGCCGGCCGCCGGCCTCCCGACGACTGCGGCGCGGTCCTCGTGATCGGGTGTACCGCCGTACGGGGTGGGTCAGTGAGATCATCGTTGGCCTACTTGGTGCCGAGAGTCAGCGCCGTGCAACGGATTCCGCCGCCGCCCTTGCGCAACTCGGTGGTGTCGAGTTCGATCACACGCAACCCGCGGTCGCGCAGATCAGCTGCAAGTGCCGGCGCGCCGGACGTCATCGTCACCGTCGTACCGTCACTGACGAGGTTCAGCGCGAAGTTCGCCGCCTCGTCCACGTTCACCTTGATGAGGTCGAGACCGAGCCCGTGCAGGGTGTAGACACTGAGTTCGTCGAGCGCTTCCGGGCAGTACGCGATGGTCTGCGGCGCGTCGATCACCGCCACGGCGAGATCGAGGTCGTACCACAGCGGACCCGAGGTGGCCAGCGCCACCACCTCCAGGCCGAGATGCTCGGCGAGCACCGCGTGCATCCGGATGTCGGTACGCTGCCCTGACGCGGCGAGCAGCATCGACCCGCATCGCAACGCATCCCCCTGGCCGCTGAAGGCATAGGGTGCGTCGATGACGTCGTAACCCCGCCCGCGCAACCACCGGCCCACGTGTGGGACCTCCGGACGTCGGGGCACGGGTGGTTGTCCGAGGACGGCCCGGTCACCCACCACGACTGCGGTGTTGGCGGTGTACACCATGTCCGGACATCCGATGACCGAGGGCAGGTAGTCGACTCTCCGGCCGGCCGCACGGTGCGCTTCGATGATCGAGCTGTGTTCGGCTGCTGCGCGTGCCGAATCCGGTTGATCTCCGACGGACATGTACGGGTTGATCTCGTACTCGATCTGATAGTGCCGCGTGTCCGACACCAGCAGGTGCGTGTTCATCGAATTTTCCTCCCCCACAGAGTTTTTCACAGCGATACCGTCTCCCGAGCCTGATCCCCTTGCCGCCGCCGCCGGTGGGCCCCCGGGCCGGCGCGGTGCCACCGCAACCGAGTTGGCGGCCGTCGCGTGGGTTCACCCGCGGTGTCGCCGCGGCTCTGCGCCGGGATCCCACCCCAGTGCGTCCCGATCGCGAGGTGTTCACCCTTCATCAACAGCGACAGCGAATCCAGCGCCACGTCGCGGTCGATCGTGCTGTCGTACAACACAATTGCCCGGTTCCCCACACTGGCGCCCGGACCGATACTGAGCTTGGACATCTTCATCACCCGGTCCTCGAACAGGTGGGTCTGCAACGACGCCTCGACTCCGACTGCCGCATCGTCTCCGATCTCGACCAGATCGAACTCGGTGATGTAGGTGGTGCCCACCCAGGCGCGCCGGCCGACGGACACGCCGAACCATCGCAGCACCGGCGGCAGCATCGGCGTGCCGATCAGAAGGCCCAAACCGACAGGGACCGCCGCGGCTTCGTACAGGCCGGTCACCAGTTCCGAGCGCCGGACATACTTGCTCCACAACGGTTCCACCCTGGGGGCATACGCACCGATGAGGTTTCGTTTCACGGCGGCGCAGTAGCCGATCACCGCGAGCGCACAGCCTGCCGCGATGAAGGGCGACAACAACGCCGGCCACAGCAGATCGCGACCGCGTGCGAGTTCGGACAACACCCACAGGAACAGATAGGTGCTGATGCCCAGCAGGGAAGCAGGCAGCGTGGCGCGGACGAACTCGATCGCAAGACGGTGCCGCACGAGTTCCTTTGACGGACGGTATGTCTCGGACTCGGCGAAGTTCCCGCTGAACTGCCGGGCCGGCAGGTTGATCGCGGGTGAGCCCAGCCAGGACGTCCCCGACGGGATGCCGCCCGGCGGAGGTACCGTCGCCACCCCCAGCAGACAGTTCTCCCCGATGCAGGAGCCGGCCGGCACGACCGCCGCATTGCCGATGAACGAACGTCGGCCTATCACCGTGGGCGCTACGGACAGATGGCCGCCGGCAAACGTGGCCGACCCGACACTGGCCATGTCCGCGATGAAGGTCTCGTCCTCCAACCGCAACAGATCGGGATCGAGGTGACCGGCCGTGGAGATCTCCGAACCGCGGCCGATCTTCGCGCCCAGCAGACGCATCCACGGCACGGTGTACAGCGTGGCGTAGAGCGAGTTGGTGTAGTCCAGACTGGTCTCGAGGAGTTTGTCCGAGATCCATTTGCGGACACCGAGCGCCGAGCGCGCCGAGTATGTACCGGGCGACAACCTCGGCAGGATCAGTCGCTTCCCGACCGCGACGATGACGCACACGGTGATCACGAAGATGGGTCCGGCCAGCAGCGTGATGAGCAGCCCGGCGAGGATCCCCCAGTTCAGCAGTACCGCCCACACCGCCATGACGGTGGGCGCGATCATCGCGATGACCGCCAGTTCCAGACCTACCAGGCCGATGACCGTCGCGATGAGAAGCCGAGCCGGCCACGCCCGGGGATTCGGTGCACCGCGCAGCAGGTGTTCCACCGGCTGCGAGAGTTCGGACACCTGGGCCGCCGGCGAACCGGCCCACCGTTGCCCGGAAGGCACCGTCGCGTCACCGACGAGCAACGACTGCTCGCCCAACGCTCCACCCGCTTCCACGGTGGCCCCCGGATCGAGCACGGCATGGGCGCCGACGAAAGCGCCGGCGCCGATCGTGATCGGCTGGACCAACACCCAACCGTCCTGTACCCGCCATGGCCTCAGCGTCGCTCCATATCCCACCGAGGCCCCGTCACCGATGCGCAGCATCGTGGGCATGGCCAGCGCGCTCGACCCCAGATGAGTTCCCCGGCCGATCGAGCCACCCAGCCACCGGAGGTACCCGGCGGCCAACGGCGACCCACTGAGCACCGGCAGCGGCGCGACGCCCAGCAGCATGCTCGACGTCCAGATCCGCAGATACGTCCACCCCCACAGCGGATAGCGCCCGGGCCTGATCCCGGAGAGCAGCACGCGGACGAACATCAACGGCAGCACCCACCGCACCGCCACATAGGTCAGCAGGATCGCCGCCATCAGCTCGACGAGAACCACCACGGTCGCGTAACCGTCGTTGACCGTGTACACGTAGGCCACCGGCACCGTGATGACGAAGAACAGCAGGTAGAGCACCACGATCTGGATGGCACCCGCGGCCCCGACCGCCCAGGACGGATGCCGTAGGGGGCCCGGTCGGGTGCTTGCCGCGGTCGGCCCGCTGGACAGGTACCTGCACAGCGCCCGCACGGTCGGATTCTGATAGATGTCACGCAGCGCGGCGGACACGAAACCGGCCTCCCGCAGCCGGGACACCGCTCGCGCCGCCAGCAGGGAGTGACCACCGAGGTCGCGGAAGAAGTCCGCCTCCACCGACACCGACTCGGCGGGCACCTCCAGCGTCTGAGCCCAGGCCGCCACCACCCGTTCCTCGGTCGGCGTCTCCGCGGCAACCAGGGGACCGCCACCGGTGAAGCGGTGTCCGGCCGGCTCGGGCAGGCGCTTGCGGTCCACCTTGCCACTGGGCATGGTCGGGAGTTCGGGCAGTACATCGACTGTCGCGGCCACCATGTAGGGCGGAAGCTTGCGCCGCATCCGTTCATGCAAACGCTGCGCCAGTTCGGTCTCCTCGATGTCGCCCTCGGCCTGGACGACAAACGCTGCCAGCGTTTCCGCAGCGCCCCCGGGGGTCGCGGCCACCGCGGTGACCACCGCCTCCGCGACGAGCGGATCCTCCATCAACACCGATTCGACCTCGCCGAGGTCGATGCGGTGCCCCCGGATCTTGACCTCGGCGTCGGCGCGACCGTGGTATTCGATGTTTCCGTCCGCATCGATCCGGCCGAGGTCTCCGGTCCGGTACAGCCGACTGCCCGGCGGAGCCATCTCGTGTTCGATGAACCGGTCCGCGGTCAGATCCGGCCGGCCCGCGTAACCGAGTGCGACACCGGGACCACCGATGCAGATCTCTCCGATCTCACCGTCGGGTACCGGCACCCGCTGCTCGTCGAGCAACACGACCGAATACGTGGGCAGGGGACGCCCGATGGTCACCGTCCGCCCGGGGATCAGCTGCCCCACGGTGGCGGTCACGGTGGCTTCAGTGGGCCCGTAGGTGTTCAGCATCCGGCGACCCGGGTCGGCCCACCGGTTGACCAGTTGCGCGGGGCACGCCTCCCCACCGACGAGCACCGACCGGATGGAGGGCAGCACGCGCGGAAGCGTCGCCAACAATGTTGGAACGCAATACAGCACCGTGACGCCGCGGTCTTCCAGGAAGTCGGCCAGCTCACCACCCAGGCGCCGGGAATCGGTCGGTCCCACGACAAGCGTTGCTCCCCGGACCCAGGTCGGCCAGATCTCCTCGATGGAGAAATCGAACGAGATGGTCATGCCTTGATACACCCGGTCATCCGGCCGTACGTCGTACACCTCGGGCACCACCGACAAGAAGTTGCAGATGCTGGCCTGGGAGACCATCACGCCCTTGGGGCGCCCACTGGATCCCGAGGTGAACATGACATAGGCGATCTCGTCTTCGGTGGGAGGCGCGAGCTCGATCGGGGTGTCCGGGCAGCCGGCAATCTCGGCGGCTTCGGTGTCGATCAACACGACCCCGCAGGGCGACCCTTCGGTGGCGGGGGCCAGGTCCGAGGTGGTGATGACCACCTCCACCTCGGCGTCGCCCACGATGTAGCCCACCCGCTCCTGCGGCGCGGCCGGGTCGATCGGCACCAGGGTCGCGCCTGCCTTGCCCACCGCCAACAGGGATACATACGTCGAGATCGAGCGCGCCAAGAACACCGCAACCCGGGAGCCCGGGCCCGCGCCCCGCCGGCGCAGGTAGTGCGCCAACTGGTTCGCCATCGAGTCGAGTTGGCCATAGGTGACGGTGCCACCGTCGTGTTCGACCGCTACGCGTGCCGGTTCACGAGCACAACTGCGCTCGAACAGCTGATGCATCCGTCGCGGAACCAGGTCCACCACAGCGGTATCAGCCGCGGGCGCCTCCAACCCGTAGACACTCAATGTCATCTGATCGATTCCCCCCCTAGCGATTCGAAGACCACTGTTGGTCAACCACTTTCGGCTCACCCCAGCCGGTCTTCCGCCCCCGGTCGCCGGACAGTGGTCTGAACACCGGCGGCACCAGCCGCCGGCAGCGAATTCCGCCCGGCATGTCACTCACTATCAATGGACGGCGACTGTTAGTACATGGGCCATTAGATCCAATCTTCGAAAGTGCGGATCTAGTTCCGATTGTGGGTGGCCGGCGTGGTCGAAAACCGCACGAGCCGACCGCAGTTGGGCCGATACGCCAACGTAGCTGGTATCGAAGGGGACCGTTCGTCCGTCGGTGACCGGCAGCCCGCCGACGGGCCTTCTGCGGGCACCCGATTGGGCACTCTGACCCGGACCCTTGGGTCAGGTGTCGAGCTCGGCCAGCCGCAGGGTGCGGAACCGCGCCGCCGCTTCGGACCGGGTGCTGACCCCCAGTTTGGTCAAAACACTGTGTACATGGTTTTTCACAGTGTGCACCGCGATGCTCAGATGCGCGGCGATGTCCCGGTTGGACAGCCCCATCTCCAACAGTCGCAGTACCTCCACCTCACGGGCAGTGAGAACCAACTTCTTGGTGACGACACGGCGCTGCGCGGCAAGCGCGGACAGGCGTCGCAGCAGGACTGCCGAGACTCTCGGAGAATGTGCAGGTTTACCGTCCGCAACGCGTCGGATGAGGGCGAGCAGCTCGTCAACCGACTCGCTGCGCAAGTGGTACCCGGCGGCGCCGGCCTCGGCACACGCGGCGATGCCGGCCTCGTCGTCAGAGGCGCCGATCACCACCACCGCCGTGGTGGGGCTGATCTCGAGTGTCGCCTGCAGGAGCATGGCACTGTCACGCGTATCGAGATTGACCAACACCAGATTGGGTGAATGCTCGGTCAACACCTCGTAGAGCGTCGGCAGATCCCAGGCGAACCATGGTGTCGCCCAGCCGTTTGCGGAGATCACCGCGGCCAGGTTCTCCCGATAAAGCGTACAGTCGTCGACGATCAGCAACACGCATTCCCAATCAGCCGGACTCTCATCGGAAGTCACCCGGTTGAACGCGGCCGCCGCAGCCGACCTCTCGGCGGTCATGACTGTTGCCGAGTTTCCCAGTCAGCGCGCATAGTCTTCCCCATATCACCCTCCAACGGGTGACTCCCGTCCGGTGCAAACGTGCCCATTGTGCTCACGAAACCAGGGCATTGTCAGCCGGATACCGCATGCCGGGGTCTTGATCCTTGCGTTGGCCAGCATCACGGTCCGTCGTTGTTTCTTGCCCGCCGCCGTCGAGCCGAGACCGCCGGCGAACCCCCGGGACCCTCTCAGCAAAGCTCAGGCGCGCGTTGGGGCCTTGTTCTGTCAGAACCGGCGACGCTTCCTGGCTAACCCCCGAAGCCAGGAGGCAATGCCGCAGGACCAGCCCAAACGATTTGCTGACCACCGTTGCGACAGACCGGATTCCGAGAACGCTCACGCGGCAGTTCCACCGGAACGCACCAACGGTCGGGCCAACCGGGCGCGGAGACTCTCCAGGGCGGCCGATCTTTCCGAGATCTGGTTGAGCCGGTAGTACAACCGGGGCGGGACGTAAGGGAGAATCGGCGAAGAACGCTTGAGCAGCAACGCCGAGAAAGCGTCCGCGGGCAGATCGGTGTACCGGGTGAGATCTTCGTACCATCCTGCGCTCCGCCGCGCCCATCCCTGCAAAGGGAGAATCGCCGCCTTGCGTTCCGTTTCGTATCCGCTCAGCGCCAGTTCCAGATCCGTTTCCTTACAGAGCTTTTCCGCCAGACAGATCGCGTCGTCGAAAGCGAGCATGGTGCCCGCGCCGATGCTGTAGTGCGTGGTATGCGCCGAATCTCCGAGCAAAACGGTGCGGCGGTGATGCCATCGCCTGTTGGTCACCGTCCGGAAGGTGAGCCAGCGCGCGTCCCCGCGATCAGCTCCACCGATCAGAAGGGGGAGCCCGCCCAACTGCCGCCGGAAGATGTCCCCCAACACCGCGACACTCTGGTCCATCGTCATCCTGTCGAAGCCCAGCCCGGTCCAGGTCCGGGACGAACACTCCACGATGACTGTGCTGGTCCGGTTGTCGAAGGCATACGCGTAGAACCAGATCGGGCCGGATTCAGTGTCGGCGAACGCGAAGGTGAACGCGTCGAACACCTTGTTCACACCCAGCCATGCATACCTGTTGTCCCCCATCACTTCCCGGGTGCCGAAACCGTCGACGTGCTCTCTGCGCAGCCGGCTGCCCGCGCCGTCGGAGGCCACGATCAGGTCGGCAGTCGACAGTTCGGGCGGGTCGGCGTCGGTACGGAAACGCACGTCGACGCCTGCCTCGGTGGCCCGCCTCGCCAACAGGTCGACCAGTGTGCGTCGACTGATACTGAAGCCCTCCTCACCGTGGGTGAGGGTCTGGACGCCATCGAAGTCGACAGCGGTGTCGGTCCACCGGAAAGAGTGGGCGCGCAACTCCGAGGCCAGCGATGGATCGCTGCGTTGCAGCTCGGCCAACAGCGAGGGCAGGAACGTCACGCCCCAGCCGTATGTCGAGCCTGGCTCGTTGCGCTCCAGAACGGTGACTTCGCCACTCGGGTTTCGTCGTTTCATCAGAGTCGCGAAGTACAGCCCGGCGGGCCCACCTCCCACGCACACGATGTTCATCGGTCGTCCTTTCCGAGCGGTCATCTGACCGACCCTGCTTCGGAGCGGCTCGCCGGCCGACCCCCCATCCCACGGCGCACGTACGAATCGATGCGGGCACCTTGAGTGCGCACACTCTGTGCGGCCCGGAACAGCGCAGAATGCCGCCGGGTGAACCGCCGCAGTGAACGTTCCGAGGCGTACCGGACCATCCGGGGCCCCGAGGCAGCCGAACGTCTGACCACTTCTCCGGCCGCGACCATGACCTCACCGCTGCTGAACATCTCCTTGTAACTCGCTGCGCCCGCGCCCATGTCGATTCGCTCGATGCCGGCATCTGCTGCCGACCGCGCAAGCTGCAGTATCTGGATCAATCCGGGCGAATACTTCGGCAGTTCCCTGTTGTAGGTCAGGTGCCAACCCGCCAGCACCGGCCCGGCACGCAACCCGAAATGCAGTGCCACCAGTTGATCACCGGCATATAGCTCCGACTGTAATCCTGCGAAATAATCTGTGGTGCAACCCATCAGCTCTTCCATGAGCTGCATGACCCAGCGCCTGGAGAACACATCGATGGCCCCCGTCCTCTGGCACTGCGACGATTTCCACGCCATCAGGGTGTGCAGAGCTCGCGGGTCGGTGGAGTCGAGAACAAAGCGGAGTTCGCCGACGTCGCGGGCCAGGCGACGTTCCTTGGTCGCCAGTTCGCGAAGCGACACCCCGCGGTGTTTGTGGTCCGCGGCCGCGGCCTTGGCGCGCTGGCGGGACAGGAACTCGTCATACCCGCCTGAGACGTCCATGATCGGCGACGGGAGCTCCGACTGGTGGTAGGCGACGAACGGCCGCTGCGCGTTCAACAACCGATCGAACTTCCACACCACCAAGCGGCACGCCCGCATCAGCTGCTGCGGGTCCCATTCCAAGCCCGCTTCATGGACCAACCCCTGGCACCCGTTCACGCCCGGAGCCACCGGCACCCCGACCCCCAGCGCGTGACGCTCGAAGGGGAGGAAGCCGACGATGCGCCCGCCATCGGCCAGCACAGCCACTCTGGTCTGACGGCGTACCCGACCCGCGGCGCAGGTGAATTCCGGCGCCAGAAAGGGATTGGCCAGCGCTGGTTCAGACCGCTGGAATCCCCGCCAGATCGACAACTCGCCCTCCCCGAGTTCCTCCGGGCGTACAACGGTGATCTGCATGCCTCTTCTCCCCC
Source organism: Mycobacterium sp. Soil_C_30 (assembly GCF_057656995.1). Classification (NCBI taxonomy): domain Bacteria; kingdom Bacillati; phylum Actinomycetota; class Actinomycetes; order Mycobacteriales; family Mycobacteriaceae; genus Mycobacterium; species Mycobacterium sp. Soil_C_30. Next base: position 17,432 of record NZ_JBDGJH010000023.1, read on the forward strand.
GTTACTCGTGGCCGTCAGACCTCGGCGCGGTCCACCACTCGATCGTGAGTTCCCCTGTGTTCCACGGGCGTGACGGTGCCCACCCGGCGTCGAACGGACGCGTCCGCGCGCAGGTAGCCGGCTCGGGCGCGTTTGGCGACCCGGTGCAGCGACGGATTGTCCTCCATCAACCGGTGAAGCCGTGCCGAGGGCGTGCGCTTGGCCCAGTGCAACGCGGCTCCCGGTGACCGCCGGACCACATGCCCCTGGCCGACCATCACGTCGCGGCTCTTGAACACGTCTTTGTACGGCTCACCGCCAGGGCCCATGTCCAGGCACTGGACCCCGGCGTCAGCCGCACCCTCGGCGAGCAGCAGGTTCATGATCAAACCGGGTGAGTACCGGCCGAAGCGGGCGTCGTAAGCGGGGAACCACAGCACCATGGTCCGGTCGGTGCGCATCCCGAAGTGACCGGCCACGGGTTCGTCGCCCGCATAGAGCATGGACAAGACGCCGGAGAAGTTGTCGGATCTGGTGTCGAGGAGATGCTCGACCAACTGCACGATGTAGGGCTTCGCGAATCGATCCGACCATCCGGAGCGCAGGTACTGCGCCGATTTCCATCCCATCAGTGTGTGCAGGGCACCCAGGTCAGGTGAATCGAACACAAACCGCAGATCTCCGACCTCACGTGCGAGTTTGCGCTGCTTTCGCAGCACGCCCCGGAAGGTGGTCGAATTGTCCTGTAGACAGGCCAGATAAGGCGCGAATCCGGCGGAGAAGTCCATGACCGGAGAGGCGACCCGCGTACTGCGGTACATCTCGAGGGGGCGTTGCCCCGGGGCCAGGTGGTCGAAGTCCCACACCGCGAGCCCACAGGCCCGCAGGAGCTCGCGCGCGTCGAAGTCCAGCCCCGGTACGTGCACCACGCCTTGGAAATCGTTGTACCCCGCCCCGATAGGCACCCCTTGCCCCAGTCCACGCCGCTCGTAGGGGAAGAACCCGACGATATCGGGTCCTTCCGTGAGAACCGCGGTACGCGCATGCGGTCGCACCCGGGCGACACTCAACGCGAAATCGACTGATAGAAAGGGATTGTCGAGCTCGGCCGTCATCTTCTGAATACGGCGCCATGCATCGATCTCGGTCTGACCGAGTTCACCGGGATGCACCACACTGACTCTCATCGTGCTCTCGCCCACCAATCGCGAACCACTTGCTCGGCAGCCTTGCCCCTGATGGGAAAGCCCAGCGGCTCGCCACTACCGTCGTCGGGCAATGCACTCCACACCCACCAGTACACCCCCGCCCACCAACTCTCCTGGCTGAAGGAGGACAGCAAGGCCTCGTACGCGGCGGCCTGCTCGGCCTGGTTCGGCGTACCGCTGATGGTCCAGTCGTGGGGTCGGGTGGTGGTGCCCTGTTGGCTGGTGTATGCGGCCTCGGTGAACAGGATCCGGCGCCCGTTGCGGGCGGAGAAAGCGGCCAGGTCGGATCTGATGGGGACCCAGGCCTGTTGCAGGGCAGCCACATCCGTGGTCGGTGAGGTGCTGAGCGGCCAGTATGCATCGATACCGATCAGGTCGACGGCGTCCCAGAACGGCACCTCTGCGTACTCACCGGGGTCGGCCGCGTACACCAGTGTCCCGCGATACTGCGCGCGCACGGCCGCGATCACCTGCACCCATGCGTCGCGATCGTCGGAAACCGAGGCGAGTTCCGTGCCCACCGCAAACTGTTCGACACCCATACGCGCCGCGATCGACGCATAGTGAGTGATGAACGTGGTGTACGAGGCGAACCATGCCGGCCGGTCCGCAGGCGCGATCTGGGAGCGAGACCCGTTGTCGGCCAAGTCGACATGGGGTTTGAGGAACACCTTCAACCCCTGCGCATGCGCCAGCGTGATCGCCCGTTCCAGGCCGGCGTCACCGGCTGTCCGCGACGTCCGCGCGATCTGGCTCGCGCCGACCGAGTTCTGGTACCAGGTGGGATTGAGCTGGACCCACGTCCCGCCCACCGCCGATACCTCGCTGAATGCCGCCGACACCTGGGGTCCGTCGTATCCCGCTGCTTCCCAGGTCGGGAGCGCGAAGCCGCGTTGTGTCGGCCCGGGTTCACCCTGGGCAGGTCCCGCGGTGATCGCGTAGGCGACACCGGCGAGAGCCACCAGTACGGAAAGAACCGGTGCCCAGAGGAATCGGTCCCGCCGGTACCGGCCGCTCGTCGGTTCAGCCGTCGAATGGTGCCACTTCAGCTTTTCCCACATCAGCTTGTCCCCCCGCGTCGTAGGGCCCAGCGGTTCCGGACGGTCAAGGCGGAAACCAACCGCTTGGCGTCCATCCGCCAGGGACTGTCCCCGTTGTGGATGTAGGTGCGCGGGATCGCATGGCGGCCGATCTCGGTGGACCGCCAGATGGCACACCCGTAGTCGTAACCGGCATCCCGTACCGCGCCGACCGCGCGGGTGTCCACGCTGCCGTAGGGATAGCAGAAGCCTCGCACCCGCTGCCCCAGCAGATTCTCCAGCGCAGCCTTGCTGTGGTGGACCTCGGTCGCGAGCACGGCACTGTCGGTGCCCGACCCCAGCGCGACATGGTTGACCCCGTGTGACGCGATCTCGATCCCCGATGCCGCGATGTGCCGGACCTCGCTGTCGGTCAGCAGCGCCTTCTCCGGGCCGGGCCGATCCCAGTCGTTACTTCCGCCGAACCGTCCGGTCAACACGAAAACGGTTGCCGTGAAACCGAACCGGTCCAGAACCGGCATCGCCTCGGTGAGGAAGTCCCGGTAACCGTCATCGAAGGTGAGGCCGACGAGTCCGCGCCCGTGCCCCGCCGCCGAAGCATCGACCAGCGCCGCCATGGAAACACCCTGCAGCTTCCTGGAGTGTAACCAGCGCATCTGCTGTTCGAACCGTTGCGGCGAGACGGTGACCTCGTAGGGATCCTCACGCTCCGGTGCGACCGAGTGGTACATCAAGACGAGCGGCATCGTGGCCAGACCCGGCCCGACGCCAACGCGGGTGTTGGTAAAAGCGGTCATGCTTGCGCCCTCTCCCCCACAGCTGTCGACTCAGAATCGATCACTCGCCGGTACACCGCCTCCACCCTCGGCGCCACGTGCGAGAGCGTGAACTGCGCCGCCTTCGCGGGCCCGGCACCGCCGAGCCGCGTCCGGAGTGGTTCGTCCTTCAGCAGGATCTGCAGCGCACCGGCCAGTGCCGTGGCGTCACCGGGAGGGACGTGCAAGCCCTCGACACCGTCTGCCACGACGTCCAACAGCCCGCCGAGCGCAGAGACCACGCAGGGGGTACCCGCAGCAAGGCACTCGACGGCAACCAGTCCGAAACCCTCGGGGACCCGGCTGGGCACCACGCCGATGGCGGCGTGTCGCCAACCCGCCACCACGTCGGCATGCGGAACGTGGGTGACCACCGAGACGCCCGGACGGTCCTCGACGTGGAAGTCTGGGCGCGGCAGCCCCGCAAGAACCAGTGGCACGTCCACACCGTTCGCCGCGAGCATCGTGTGGGCGTCGAGCAGGACATCGACTCCTTTGTGTGTGCCCAGCGCGCCCGCGTAGAACAGGTAGGGGCCCTCCGGCGGTACGAAAGCCGGTCGCGCCGCGGTCCGTTCGTCAGTGGCGAGACTCAGGAGGTCGTCTTCGATGAAGGTCGGGATCACCTCGACCGGCCGGTGGTCGGCGGGGCGGGGCGCCGAACCGCGCGCCGCCAGCGCCGACGACGCGGCCATCCATTGCGCCACCTCGCGGTGTCGGCGAGAGCCGATCTCGTACAGGCCGGCAGCCAGCGGGATCCCTTTCAACCCATAGTGGCCCGAGGCGCAGCTCGTGCATTTCCGCAGCCCCGGACCGGTGCACAGGCTGTTTCCCTGGTACAGCATCGTTTTCGTGGCACACACCTGGCTGTGGTCGTGCGCGGTCGCCACCACGGGCACTCCCGCTCGCTTCGCGGCGCCCAGGACGCTGTACAGGATCCAGCCGTGCGTGTGGATGACGTCCGGTTTGAAGGTCCGGATCAGTTCTGCGAATGACCGGGCGAACAGTGGGTCCGGAACGGGCGGGAAGAACAGACGGTTGCGATCTGCGTAGGCTCCGGGCACCGAGGCCATCGCCATCGTCAACCGGTGCACCTGGACACCGTCGGTGTCCTGTCGGTCTGCGGCGTCCGGGTGCGGCGCGGTGGCGATGGCCACCGAATAGCCCTGCGCGGCCTGGAACCGCACCAGCGACGCGATGGCCAGTTCGAGACCACCGACGTTCGGCAGGAAGCTGTCCGTGGCGTGCAGGACGCGTAGACGGCGGGCACCTTGCTCGCCCTCTGCGGGCCGCATACGCCGGCATGACATGTAAAGCGGCGCAGACGATGCCTGCGCGTCGACGGCGGGGACAGCGGAGGGGCGCTGCTGTGCGCGCGACCGCCGGAAGGCGATGGCCGCGACCGTGGTGGCGACGATCAGGGAAGTACCGAGCGTGGCCAGGCCCGCCCCGAGGATGCCGAAGTGCGACATCAGCAGCCAGGCCAGCGTCATGGTGAGAAGCGCGTCGGTCACCGTCATCGCAGCCACCTCGGCCAGCTTGCGGCGCACCCGCAGGATGGTCACCGCCAACTCGATCACCGCGACAGGGAAGGCGGACAACAGCAGCACCACCAGGAGTGTGCTGTGCTGGGCGTAGTCGGCGCCGAACAACCCGAGGATCTCGGACGCGAGGAGGCTGGTCACGATCACCGGGACGGTGACCAGGGCGGCCATCATCCACAGGGCCCGATTCACCTGCGCCCGAAGCTGTTCGGGACGATCGGCGCAGTCGGCCAGCAGCGCGTTCGTGATCGCCGTGGACACCGAGACAAAAGCTCCGCTGACCATCCAGGCCATCACGAGGTAGGCGACCTGGTCGGCGGGGAACATCGCGGCAGCCAGGATCGGCATCGCGAAGTCGGGTGAACGCGTGCCCAGGGTGGCCAGGTGCTCCCACGCCACCGCACCCCGTAACCGGGTCAGCCAGATGGTCCCCGGACGGAACCTGAATCCGGGTGTGGCGCGGGCGAACAACCGCAGAGACAGCAACAGGGACACGGCGAGTGAACCCACCCACACCGTGAGAATCGTGCGCGCCGCAGCGGTGTCGGCTGCGGTCGCCAGTAGGCCCACACTCAGGAGCGCGCCGACTGCGGTGAGTCGCGACAGGCTGGCCACCGTGGTGCCCAGCAGCGACAGTTCCGCCCGCCGAACCCCCAACAGCGCCGCGTTCACCACGAGCAGCAGGGCCGTACCCGCCGATCCCACGGCCAACAAGCTGACCAGCCAACCGGTTCCGACCGCGGTGTGCACCGAGTCGGGCAGCAGCAGCGCTCCGACAGCTCCACCGCCCGACGAAGCGGCCGCGGTGAGAACCAGGGCGGTGCTGAACAAGCCGCTGCGTTCTCGGGCATCGGCGCCGGGGAGCAGTCGCGTCAGAAGTGGTTCGAAGCCGGCGGCGGTGAGGATCGCCACGAGCGTCATGGCGGAGATCACCGTGCTCGTGGTGCCCACCGCGGTGGCCGAGACGTGGCGCGCACAGGCCATCCAGAACAGGTACCCGAGCAGTGAACTGACCGGGATCAGGGCCAGTAGGGCAACGCTGTTGCCCACCAGCCCCCGCCCCCCTGCCTGGTGGGCGCTGTCGGCCGGCTGCGACGTGACCGCCCCGGATGCGGTCGTCTGCGCCGTCATTGTTCACACCACTGCGGCGCGATGACACCCTGCACCAGCAGGCCGGACGTGGCGTCCCGGAGGGTCAGTTTGGCCGGGCTGGTCCGTCCATCGACATGAGAAACGCTGCTGCACAACAGAGGTCGACTGATCGGATCGAGGATCACGAGGAGCACCACATGATCGGCGGTGTGCTGGGTGAACTCCGCGAGTATCCGGGCCGGGACCACAGCGCCGGTGTCGTCGAATGCGTGGAAATCCGCTCGTTGAATCAACTCGGCCCCTTCCGGGCTGATCGCGGTCAGTGCGAAGGCGAGGTCGTACTCACCGGTGGGCCCGACGATCTGCTCGGCGCTGAACGCTGACGGCATCCGTTGCTGGGGAGACCATTTCCCGCCGGCCACCAGCAGGATCGCGGCGGTCATCTCGATCATCACCACCGACACCACGATCATCCTGGTGTGGCGCCGGCTTCGGAGTGCCGGAAGCTGCGGACGGCGGCGCATCCCGACCGCCGTCAACACCGCGCACGCCAGCACGATCAGCCAGTTGAGTCCGCGCAGCGCACTGTGGTCGGCGTCGAAGGGCCACAGCGTCATGGCCGTCCACATCACCCCTTGCGCGCACAACCCTCCGACGACCAGCGCCAGTATGGTGCGCGCCCTGGTTTCCACCGGTCTGCGAAGCAGACCCAACGCCACGCCCAGGCACACCGCGGCGGTGGCCGCCACCGTCGTGCCCACCAGAACACCTGTGGTGACCCGTGCGCCCCCGGAGATCTGGTGGACAACGGGACCCACGAGGGCGTACCACGCCAGCGTCGCGCCGATCCGGGTGGCCAGCCAGGCCGGCAGCCCAACTCCGGACCGAATCATCACGGCGCACAGCCACAGACCCGGTACCAACCAGATACCTATCAAGCCGAGCACGATCGACGTCCGCCACGCCAGGGCGTCGAGATCCGATTGAGCTGGAGCCATCTGCCAGGTGTAGAGCCACTGGGCCACCGCCAGACAGCTGACGCCCAATGCGGATGCGCCGAGAACGCGCCGCCGCGGCAACCGGTCCCGCAGCATCTCGAAATAGCGCGCATCGGCGTCATCGCGATCGCGCGTATCGATCTCGAGGTAGGTCGGTTTCGTCATGGCGCGTCCGTTCGGCAGCTACCGGCCATCCCCGTCGGGATGGTGGCGCGGAGCATCTCGGCGTCGACCTGGTAGACGGTCAAGGGACCCGCCGCGTAGACGGCGTGCAACCAGGGCAGGCAGTTGAATCGGTCCAGCGCCGACTGCGGATACGGCTCGGTGCCGTCGACGCCCGGTTCGTCCACGGTGAACCAGAAACCCAGCCTCGGCCGGGTCGTCGACATCCGTGCGTCGACCACGAAGTATCGGATCTCGGCGTCGAGGACCTGTTGGAGCACATCGGGGCGCACAGGTTCGGCACTCATGTACAGATCCCAGATCGGGAACGTGACGCTGGGCGACAAGGTGGCCATCCGTCCGACCGACCCGAGCTGCTGAGACACATACCGATCAGCCATGACGGGCGTGTCCACAGCTGTCCGCGCCTCCATCCAGGCTGTGACCGCGCCACCTTCCTGCGAGACCGACCTCATGTCGTCACCGACGTTGGGGCGCCCGGGAAATCGTGTGGAAACGTTCGATCCCACCGACGCCGCGCCGATCGACATGACGACGAGTACGACACCCGCGGCCGTCACCCCGGCCGCCGGTCGGCCCAATACGCCGCGAGGAAAATGGTGTGTGACAACGTATCCCGTGGCGATTCCACAGACCACAGCCAAGCCGATGAAGCTGAACGCCCATGAGCGGTGCGCACCCTCGGCGCCGCCTTTGGTCAGCACCATCGGCAGACTGGCGAAGTACATCGCGCCGATGGCGGCGAAAGCCCACGGGAAGGACCCCAGCGTGTGCCGGAGCCGCCACAGCACCGCGATCCCGATCAGGAACACCAGTAGCGCCAGGACGGGGAACAAGAAACCCGCCACCAGCTCGTAAAGCGGATTCTCCGCCCCGCTGAACAGCGCGCGCTCCCCCGTCTGCGCCGCCTCGGGTTGATCGCCGAGACCGGTGAGATCGGTCAGCTGAGCCCCGCCGCGGGTCAGCGCCGGGCTGAGGTAGGTGACCAGCCATTCATACTTGTTGGACCACCAGAAGGCGATCGAGGCGGTCAGGCAGAACCCCGCGAACGCCAAGGGCCAGATCCGCTCCCGCTGTGTGCCAAGGCGTTTGAGGACTCTACGGCAGAGCAGCTCGACCGCGATCAGCGCGCCGATGATCAGGCAGAGGATGATCGTGGTGAGATGGTGGACGATGGGCAGTGTCGCGGCGCAGAGTGCGATGGCGGTGATGTACCGCGGACCCGGGCGTGAGGCACATCGGCACGCACCGATCGTGACGGCCAGACACCACAGCAGCATCGGAAGCGCCAGGCTCTCGTAGGAGACCGCGGTATCGAAGTAGGCCCAGGACGGATTCAGCGTGTAGAAGACCGCACCCGCGGCTGCTGCCGGCGCGATGACGCCGAGTGCCCGCACCAGCTGGTAGACAGCCAGGACCGACAGCACGTGCGCCAACACGATGATCAACATCCCCGCATGCCACAACGGGAGTCCGGTCAGCCGCGCGAAGGCGCTCACGGCCTGGTGCAGCCCGGGAAACTCCTTGGTGATCGGCAGTAGGTAGGAGACGTGACCGACGTCGCCCCGCAGAGACGTCTCGATGGCTTGCCGCAGATGCGCGAACTCATCAGCGCTCAAGGGACCGGACGGGCCGCGCAACAACGTGGGAACCATGCCGAAGAGGCCGATGCCGGCGAGCGCGCTTGTTCGCAGAACTCCGTCGATTCGCGCTGCGCAGGCCACGGCGATGAGCGGGAGCATGCCGCCCAGGAAGCCGGCCCAGAACAGCGCGAACTGTAATTGGTCGGGTTCGGCCTGGCCGGCCGCGTGATGAAACGACAACAGGACGAGTATCGCCCCCACCGGAGGCATGACGATGGCGGCCGCCAGCCGTGCTCGCCGCCAGTGTGAGCCGGAACCGAGAGCGTGGGCACCCGAAACATGTTCGGGGGCCGACTCTTCGACGGTGGATACGGTCAGCACCATTACCTCACCGCAGGACCGAGGTGAGCGTGTCGAACAGCTGATCCGCCATCTCGTCGACGCTGGGCAGCGTGCACCGGGCGGCACGCTCGCTGCGTGATCCCGGGTCCGCGAGCACGGCGGCGATGGCGTCGGCGTAGTGCAGGGCATGATCGGGCTCAGGCCCGTCGATGCCGCACAGGCGCACCTGGGCAGCGGTCCCGGCCAGGCGCGTCACCTCCCGATGGGCCGGGATGTCGCTGGCGACGACCGGCAGTCCGGCCACCAGGGCCTGCGCGAATCCGATGCCGAATGCCTCGCGGGTACTCGCCGTCGCGTACACATCGGCCGAGGCCCACCATCGCCGCAGGACGTCCTCGTCGACCGCACCCGCAATGGTCACCACACCGTCTGCACGCAAGCTCGTGACGAGCCGCGCGATATCAGCCAGCGCGGGCCCGTCGCCGACCACGACGAGCCTGGCCGGTACGGCACGGTCACGCAGTTCGACCATCGCGCGCACCAGGACGTCGGTGCGCTTGTACTGCTCCTGCCTGGCAACCGTCAGGACCAGGGGGATCTCGCCGACATTCGCCGGTTCCTGCCCACACACGGGATCCGCGACTCCCAACGGCACCACGGCGATCTTCGATCCACCCGCCTGGTCCGGGAAATCCCTGGCCACCAAGTCGGCTTCGGCTTCGGTGTCCACCACGATGCGCCGACTCATCGCCATCAGCCGGCGCCCGGCGGGGCGGTAAGGCCGGTGTAACGCCTGCCGAAGGGGAGTGTGGCCACCGCCGTGGTAATGCGGGGTGAGGACAACCGGGGCCGTCGCCCGCTGTGAGGCCAGCCAGGCCAGCGGAGTGTGATAGCTGTGCAGCCACATGACGTCGAAACGGTTCGGCCGCCACGCGGCGCGCACCGCAGCCGCCGAAGGCACGTCGAACACATCTCTCAACGGAAGACGGTGTCGCTCAACGGTGTATCCGTCCCGGGCTTCCGACACCGGCAGTTCGGAATGCCGAGGAACCTGTGTCACGACGGTCACCTCGGCGCCCTTGGCGGCCAAGGCCGCCGCTGCCTGTGCGGTGTAGGTCTCGACACCACCGCGAAACGGGGCGAAACGCGGCACGATGACACCGATCCGCGGGTGTGTCACACGAAGACCCCCGTCACGCGATGCGCACGCCTCGCTGTCGGCGTTCCGGCGGGCGCGGCCTCGGGCTCGGGTGCGGACCAGCCGGCGTCTATCCGGCACAGCAGGCGCTCGTAGCGCTCTGCCGTACGAGACCATGTGTGCGGGTCGGTATGCGACAGCCCCACCAGCGGAAGAGCCTTGCGGATCCCCTCGGCCAGATCCACCGGGTCCCCGGGCGCCACCAGTACCGCCCCCGAATAGTCGGCCGCCGCTTCGACAAGGCCTCCGACGGCGGTGGTGACCACCGGTAAGCCGCAGCTCATCGCAATGTGCAGCGGTCCGGACGCCGACGAGCGGCGGTACGGAAGCACCACCATGTCCGCGGCGGCGAAGAATCCCGGGACCTCGGCATCGGCGACGTACCGGTCGACAATGGTGAGGCGGTTCTCCGGGAGGATCGATGCGAGCTGGTCCAGCGGTGCCCGGTAGCCCTGCCAGACCTCCCCTACGACGGTCACGTGGACGTCCACCCCCGCCGCGGTGAGCAGCCGCACCGCCGCGGCGATCTCGCTATGGCCCTTGTAGGGGCGCACCACCCCGAAGGTCAGCAGCCGCACCGGCTCGCCGGGAATGCGTACGCGTGCCGGCGGTGCCTTGTATTGCGCGTAGGGGCCGTGTGGGATCACCTCGAGAGGTGTCTGGGCCAACTGCGGATAGGCGTCCAGAACAGCGCGTCGGTCGAACTCTGAATGCACCACCACGGCATCGGTTCGGCTCAACAGGAACCGCATTCCTGCCCCCGCGTACGCCTTCGCCAACGGCAGACGGGCCTCGCCGACGTCCTGAACCTCGTGGAATTCCACCACCAGCCGCGCGCCCACCCGCTTGGCCAGCCAGGCGATGACGAGGTAGCTGTGCAGCACCGTGCCTGTCCACCACTGGAGAACCACGACAGTGGGGCGGGCACGTCGCCAGAAGCGCAGCGCGCGCAGGGCCGATGCCCCCCAGTACCAATCCAATCCGTTGAAAACGGGGACCTTGGGATACTTCAGTGTCCCGTCTGTGCGACCGACGCGCGCCCGACCGGGATACGCTGCGCGGGGGCAGATCCTGCGAAGCAACAGCATCGACACCGCTCCGCGGGTGCCCAGAGCAGCCGCGAGCAGTGAGGTGTAATAGCTTATCCCCGAAAGGAATCGGTCGCCGGGACCGACCACCAGAACCATGGGACCAGCAGGGGCGCGTCCACTCACGCCGGCCGCCGAGCGATCGCCGGCCCCGCCGGAGAGTCCGTGCGTCGGCGGTTGAGCAAAGCCTGTGCCAACCGCCCCGTCAACCCCGTTCGCCGGCCCCGCAAGACCGTCACCAACACCCGGGTGCCGTCCCGGACCACGTGCAGGTTGGACTTGCCCGTGCGCCGCGGCAGTTCCAGACTGGGCACCTCGGCGATCCTCAGTCCGCTGTGCACGGCCTGGACGGTCATCTCCGCCTCGATCTCGAAGCCCGTCGCCGCCAAGCCGAGGTGCTCGAGGTATCGACGGTGGAACGCGCAGAACCCGTAACAGAGATCGGTCAACTCGGCGTCGTACAGCGAATTGAACACTGCCAGAAGGAACCGGTTGCCCAGCCGCCGCAGTCGCGTGATGTCCAGCGACCCCCCGCCGGCGATGAACCGCGAACCTTTGACGAAATCGTAACCATTGGACAGGAAGTGGAGGTAGTGGCGGATCTCCTGGGGCAGCATGCTGCCGTCGGCGTCCATCATCACGATGATGTCGCCGGTGGCGGCCATGAAACCCGTCCGCAGCGCGGAACCCTTCCCCACACCCTCCTGGTCGACGACCCGGACATCGGGACGCGCCCGGCAGGCGGTGATGAGTGTGGCGTCGGTGGACCCCCCGTCCACCAGGATGATCTCGTCGACGTCATCGGTGATCTGCTCGAGGACCCAGGCGATGTTGCGCGCCTCGTTCCTGACCGGGATGACCAGGCTCACCGAATTGGTCTGCTTCCTACCGTCATTGAGCACCTCGGCCGTGTAATCGACATGTGCTCTGGCCGCGGCGACGGCCAAACCGTCTGGAAGCCGGTGGTTTTGCCGCCCGTTGTTGATCTGTAGGTCGCTCATGGCATTCCCCCAATTGTGTTGATCTCTAGTGTCTTTGGAAGTATGGGAAAAGGGCTGTGCAGCTGACTCATCGGCTCACTCCACGGTCACGGACTTGGCCAGGTTCCGTGGCTTGTCCACGTCCCGACCCAATGCCAAGGCCAGATTGCGGGCCAGGATCTGCAGCGGAATCGCGCTCTCGACCGGCCCCCAGGGCTGTGCGTCCGGCTCCACCACAGCGACAGTGCTGCCCGGACCACCGATGCTGATGATGCGGCCCCCGCGCGTTTCCACCTCGGCGACATTGGCGCGCAGCTTCGGGTCGCCGTTGTCCACCACGACGACGGGCGTGCCCGGGTCGACCAGCGCCAGCGGTCCGTGCTTGAGTTCTCCCGCGGGGTAGTGCTCGGCCCATCGGTAGGTGAGTTCCTTGAGCTTGAGCGCACCTTCGGCCGCGTAGGGAAGACCGGCACCCCGACCGAGGAAGATCACGCCGCTTGCGGTGACCAATTCGTCTGCGAGCGTCGGGATTACGCACTTGGCCACCGTGGCGGCGGCGGCCAGGCGGTCCGGGAGGCCCCGCAGGGCATCCACCGCTGGACCGGCCAGCGTGGTGCTGAGGCGATCCATCGCCACCAGTGCCGAGATCATCACCGCGGTGCCGGCAACGATCTGGCAGATGAAGGTCTTTGTGGCCGCCACCCCGATCTCAGGACCTGCCATACAGGCCATCACCGCATCGGCTCGCCTCGCCAGCGTCGAATGCCCGCTGTTGGTGAGCGCCAGGAGTGGCCGCCCCTCCCCCAAGGGAGCGGCCACAGCATTGAGGACGTCGGCGGTTTCGCCCGACTGGCTGATCGCCAGTTGGAGTGTGCCCCGCTCCAGGATCTCGCCCGCGGCTTCACTCGCCACGGTGACATGCGCGGGCAATCCACCGAGAGCGCGGACCACATTGCTGATCACCATGCCGGCATTGATCGATGTGCCGCAACCGATCACCTGCAGACGCTCGAACGGCGCCATCCCCAGGTCGCGCCAGAGCCCGCCGTTGGCGATACCCCCGCCGAACTCGTCGAGCACCCTGGCCACCGCCGCGGGCTGCTCGTCGATCTCCTTGGCCATGTAGTCCGCATGGCCGTTGAGACCGGTGTCAGCAGCGCGCCAGGTACAGCGTGCCGTCAACGGGCGCCGCCTCGAGGAGCTCATGCGGCGCGCCGGCACACTCTCGACAGCGCTGAGCTCCATGACGTCACCGTCTTCGAGGACCTGGAACTCCTCCACCCAGTCGGCAAGCGCCGCAATGTCGCTGGCCGCGAAGACCCCCCAGGAAGTGCGCGCGACGAGTAACGGGGATTGTTTTGCGGCCACCACGACGCGGCCGGTTCCCTCTTCCAGCACCGCCAGCGCCCAGGATCCCTCGATCGGTTCGAGGGCGGCATGCACGGCGTCGAGGAGGTCACCGGAAACCACGAGCTGGTCTTCGATGAGGTGACACAGGACTTCACTGTCGACGGTCGAGGTGAAGTGGTGCCCGGACGTCTGGAGTGCACGCTCGAGCAGACCTGCATTGGTGATGATTCCGTTGTGCACCAGATGGATTCGTCCGGTGCAATCGGTGTGCGGGTGCGTGTTGTCGACGCTCACCGCTCCGTGTGTGGCCCAACGCGTATGACCGATCCCCACGCCGTCGAGCTCCGGTCCGGACCAGTCTGTCAACGCCTTGTCGAGTGCGCCGACCCGCCCGACGGTGCGCACCCTGGCCACGTCGCCCCGGGTGGTCTGGATGGCGACACCGGCCGAGTCGTATCCGCGATACTCGAGCCGGCGTAGCGCCTGGACCAGGTAATCGACTGCGGGACCGTTGGTTCGGCACGCGATGATGCCGCACATCAGTTCCACCTCGGATCGCTGTGCCCCAAATTGAACGACCTGTTGTTCAGAACCCGCCATGCCCCGAACCGGGAGCATCGGTTCCGCCTGTACGCGCTCCGGTACTCGGACTGGTGAACGCCTAAACCGTTCGCCAGCAGGCGATTACACCGGGCTGGTTCCGACTTCGCTGACACTCCATAACTATCGGCTTCCGCAACGTTTTCGTACATGGGTAATCCGAGCGAAATTTGCCTAGTTCGCGGTCTAGTTCTGCCGTGGGGATCCACGGTCTACGCGCATCGCCCGCGAGAGTGCCGCGGCCTCGGCCCTGGTGTTCACTCCGAGCTTGGTCAACAGGTTGTGGACATGGTTCTTGACGGTGTGTACCGCAATTCCCAGCTGCACAGCGATATCCCGATTTGAGCGACCCAGTTCGAGCATCCTCAGGATCTGGATCTCGCGCGCTGTCAGGGCTGGATCCCGGTCGCTCGACTGGGGTGCCAGAGCAAGCGAGGAAAGCCGCCGCAACAAGATTGCCGCGATGCGAGGTGGGCAGGAGGACATTCCGTTAGCTACCGCATGCACCAGCGCGATCAGGTCTTTCAGAGAGTCGGTCCGCACGTGGTATCCGACAACACCCACTTCTGCGCACGCGACGATCTCGGCCTCGTCCTCCTCCGAGGCACCGAACGCGATGACACGAAGATTCGGGTTGATGTCCATCGCCGCCCTCAACAACAGGTGCCGGCCCCGAGTGGCCATGTTCACGAGCACAATTCGCACCCCGTCGTCCTGAAGTGCCGGGACCAGGGAGGCGAGGTCCCACGCACTGTGGGGTGGCGGGAACCCGTTGAGGACGAAGACCGCCGCCAGATTCTCCCGGAACAGCGTGCAGTCATCGATGATCAAGATCCGCTCGTCGAGCGGGGGCCCTTGACTGGCCACCTGTGACCAGGCCGTCGCCGCGTCACGCTCATCCCGTGGTGGTGAGCCCCAGCCGCGCGGACTGTCCGGGCCTTCGTTCCAACGCTTCACGTCAGTGTGAGACACGGCGCACCGCCTGCGGAGTACGGCCACTCGCTTCGCTCGGTCATCGACCCCCCACACTTTCCGAATGGACTCGCGTTGGTGGACATCGCAGACGATCCCCGGATCACCGCACCCGGCGGTGTGATTCAGCTTCCCGGCGCCGAGTTCTCGTTGTCGGGCTTGTCATTGGGCTCGGACGGTTTGTCCTCTGACGACTTCGGCGGCTCGCTGGCCGGCTCCTCGTCGTCGTCATCGGGCTGCGACGGTGTCCCCGACGTCGTCTCCCGGTCATCTTCTGGTTCCGTCACATCCGTTGGCCCGGAACCGTTGTCGGATGGTGTCGAGCTCGGGGTGCTCGGCGCGGTCGGCGTGCTGGTGGGTTCCGCGGTGGGGCTGGCGGTAGGTGTCCCCGCTGATTCGGTCGGCGGAGCCTCCGAACTGGTAGGCGTCTCCACCGTCGGCGGCGGCGCCGGTATGGGAGCTTCTGTCGGAGTGGCAGTGGGAGCGGGCACCGCAGACTGCGCCGGCGCAGGCGCCTGGGGGGGTGCATCGGCGGGCTTGGTCGGCGCCTGCGTGGTTGGATCGGGCACGGCGGTGGGAGTCACCGTCAGCTGCGGTAGCGGTGCGTGCACCGTTGATTCGTCTTGGGTGAACACCTTGGTGTCCAGCGGTGGGACGCCCGGCGGGCCTGACAGTCCCAGCGATTGAGCAAGCAGCGGCAGGAGTTCCGTCAGTACCGCCGCCAGCTGGTGATTCGCCGAGGTGGGCAATGCCTCGAGCAGCAGTTCGAGAAGCGTCCACAGCTCGGGCAAGGTGGTGGAGGGGACGTTCACCGTGGTCCCACCGCCACCGCCACCGCCCGAGAGAGCGAGAGGGTGTCCCTGAGTAAGCGATTGGAACGACCTGAGAAGCTCGAGAGACCTCGCAGTGTCGGGCAACCCACGCGTATTCACCAGTTCCAGCAGGGTATCCGTGCGCAGGACCAGCACGTCGTTGTCGATGACTTCGACGATGTCCGTCAGATTCGACGCGCGTCCCGATGCCTCGGCGATGCGCCGGTTGGCGACGGCCGATCGGACGAGCGCAGGGAAGTCCGAGGTCTCGTACTTCGGCGGCGAGAGCTCCAGAAGGGGAGCGATAGCCGGTAGCGGGTACAACGCGGTGCTGAGCGCCAAACCGGTTGTCACGATGAGGGCTTCCCACACCTTCGTCCGGTGTCGCTGTCCCGCAGCGCGCTTGCCCGGGGCCCGGTATTGCGGAAGCCCCGTGTCCGCCGTCGGCCGCTCATCTCCCATTGATCCACTATCGACCCCCGAGCACGTGCGCGTATATGGGCCATCGGAGCCAATTTCATGTTGCCGAGGACCTAGTCCGCCGATTGAGCGCAAGTCCGCTGACGTGGTGTTGAGCGGGGATTGTCCCAGACAAATGACACGTTCTGGTTACCCGCGGATTCCACTCGAAGGTCATCGGATCCATGCCGGCAGGTATCGGATCTAGTCCTTCGCAGCGTGTCGGACTAGTCCTGTTGTACGCCACCGATTTCCGTTTGCGAACGGCACGATTCCGCGGCGGTCGGCGGCAGTACGCCAGTTTGCGCTAAACAGATGCATTCATGAACGCGCACTTGCTCGGGACGTCAGATCGACTGAGCGGTAGCCACTTTGCCGATGCGCCGTGGGGCGTGCCCGGACATGGTTACGGGACGACGCCCTCAAGGCGTGACGGTGTGCTGGCTACGGCTTTACTGCATGGAGTGAGCGAGCGCTGCCGCCTGCCCTCGGGTGTTCACACCGAGCTTGGTCAGCAGGCTGTGTACGTGGTTCTTCACGGTGTGCACGGCAATGCAGAGTTGCTCGGCAATCTCACGATTGGACAGGCCGAGTTGGAGAAACCTGAGAATCTCCGCCTCGCGCGCCGTGAGAACCAACTCCTCGGGGGCGACCGGACGTCGGGACGCCAGCGCCGAGAGCCTACGAAGCAGAATCGCAGACACCCGCGGAGAACACACCGACTCGCCGGCGTCGACCTTGGTGACCAGCGTGAGCAGGTCCTCGATGGACTCAGCCCGCGTGTGATAGCCCGCAGCGCCCGCCTCAGCGCAGGCCACGATGCCGGATTCATCGTCCTCGGAGACCCCCAGGACGATGACACGGACATCGGGTGCTATCTCACGAGCCGCGCGTAACAACATGGCGCTGTCGAGCGTCGCCACATTCAGCAGCATGATGCTGGGCGAACGATCTCGAACGGCGCCGATCAGCGTCGGCAGGTCCCAGGCGGTGCTGACCTCGGCCGCGCCGTTGACGGCAATGAGTGCGGCCAGGTTGTCCCGGTGCAGCGTGCAGTCGTCGACGATCAGCACACGGGCGGCACGAAGCGCCTCCGCGGGCCCCACGACCATGTTTGGTTGCGCCTGCAGCGCAGGTGCGCGATGCGGCAAATGCCAACTAGAAACTCCGCCAAGACCGTTAGGAAGGCTCACGTGGTTGCTCTGTCGAGCCTCTCCGTGTGCCGACAACGGTGTCTGCGCTAGAACCCCCACCGAATCACGCCCCGTCTTGATGTTTGCCAGTGCCTAAGACCACTGTGTGGCTCGATCGCCATACCACCCTCCCCGTTACTGGATCCGCATGCGGTGGCCTACATGCAACACCCATTGTGACCACGTGACCGGGCAATTGTCACGTTAATGCAGAGATTTTTTGGTTCGCCGAAAACTTTGCCAAAATCGATCTTGAATCGAAGGTGCCGCCCACGGCGCCGCCGTCTGGCGTCAGGCAAACTGAGGATCGCCCTTCGTTCGGCGCAATTTTTCCTAAGAATCCGCTGGTAAGCCTCTTGGTATCACCACAAAAAGCGACATCCGTGGCTAATTGACACCGGCGGTACCGACGGTCGACCCGGCCTCCAAAAAGTTTGCCATACTTGCACTTGCAGGTAACTCCGCGCGCCCACGCGAGCGCCCCCGCAGCCTCACCGAGTGGGGCCGGGCGCACTGGTGGGACCCCGATTCAGATGTTGCTATCGCGGCAGATGAGTGTTGAGTGAATGTTGCTAACAGACGCCAGAGTGCGTCGCCGCCCAGGCTGGGCCATGTTCGACGCCCGCGGTCTGGTTCGGAGTGACGCTGCGCCCCGGCTCGGACATGTTTGATGGCCCCGACCTGGGTGCAGTGACACCTAGCCCCAGCTCGGAGTTGTTCGACGTATTCGTCCCGGGTCGAGTGACACCCAGGCCGAGCTCCGACTTGTTTGACGCCTCGACCTGGGCCGAGTCACGCTCAGCCCAGGATCAGACCGGAGGTCGGGACGCCGGTACCGGCGGTGACAAGCACATGCTCGACATCGTCGACCTGATTCACCGACGTCCCACGCAACTGTCTGACGCCCTCGGCGATGCCGTTCATGCCGTGGATGTACGCCTCACCGAGCTGGCCGCCATGGGTGTTGATGGGGAGCCGGCCACCGAGCTCGATCGCGCCGCCGGCGATGAAGTCCTTGGCCTCACCCTTGCCGCAGAACCCCAGCTCCTCGAGCTGGATCAGGGTGTACGGAGTGAAATGGTCATAGAGGATGGCCGTCTGGATATCGGCCGGTTCCAGACCCGACTGGCCCCACAACTGCCGTCCCACCAGTCCCATCTCGGGCAATCCCAGCTCGTCGCGGTAGTACGAGTACATGGTGAACTGGTCGGCGCCGGCGGCCTGGGCCGCCGCTTCGATGACCGCCGGCCGGTGTCTGAGGTCCTTGGCGCGCTCGGCGGTGGTGACCACGATGGCCACACCGCCGTCGGTTTCCTGACAGCAGTCCAGCAGCCGTAGCGGCTCGGCGATCCACCGCGAGTTCTGGTGATCCTCGATGGTGATCGGCTTACCGAAGAAATGCGCCTTGGGGTTGTTCGCGGCGTGCTTGCGATCGGCCACTGATACCGCACCGAAATCCGCGCTGGTGGCGCCATATTCGTGCATGTAGCGCTGCGCGATCATGGCTACCGAGGCGGCCGGTGTGCTCAGCCCGTGGGGGTAGGACCAGCTGTACTCCACTCCGCGGGAATCGGCGTTGACGGTCAGGCCCGTCATCACCTGGCCGAAGCGGAATTCCGAGCGCTCGTTGAAAGCCCGGTAGGCCACCACGACTTCGGCCACCCCGGTGGCAACGGCCAGGGCGGCCTGCTGCACCGTCGCCGCCGCGGCGCCGCCGCCATAGCCGATCTGGCTGAAGAACTTCAGGTCTCCGACGCCGGTGGCGCGGGCCACAGCGGTCTCGAGATTGGAGTCCATGGTGAAGGTGACCAGCCCGTCGACGTCAGCCGGCGAGAGGCCGGCGTCGTCGAGCGCGTCCAGCACCGCTTCGGCGGCCAGGCGCAACTCGCTGCGGCCGGAGTTCTTGGAGAAGTCGGTGGCGCCGATACCGACGATGGCCGCCTTGCCGGACAGGCCGGTCATGAGTCTGCTCCCAGAGTCAGTGTGGCCGTGGCGATGACGTGCTTGCCCAGGCTGTTGGTGCCGGTGACATCGAGGGTGACCACATCGTCGTCGACGGCGGTGACCTCACCGGTGAACACGATGGTGTCGTAGGCGTACCACGGCACCCCGAGACGCAGCCCGATGGACCTGACGCGCGCCGCAGGCCCCGCCCAGTCGGTGATGTAACGCTGAACCAGACCGGTGTCGGTGAGGATGTTGACGAAGATGTCCTTGGACCCCTTCGCCTGGGCCTTATCGCGGTCGTGGTGCACGTCCTGGTAATCGCGCGTCGCGATCGCCGTGGAGACGATGAATGTGGGGTCGCCGTAGATCTCGAGTTCCGGGAGTCTGGTGCCGACCGCCACAACCGGTGCGCTCATCCGACCGGCTCCCAGGCGTACAGCGTCCAGGCGGGACTGACATCACTGTCCGGAAAGTCGAGATACGTTGCGCGCACTGGCAATCCGATCTTCACATCGTCGGGTTCGATGCCACGGAGCTCACCCAGCATACGCACCCCTTCCTCGAGTTCGACCAGCGCGATCACGAACGGCAGGGTGCGGCCCGGCACCTTCGGCGCGTGGTGCACGACGTAGCTGAACACCGTGCCGTTACCGCTGGCAACGACGTAGTCGGTGGTCTGCTCCTTGTCGAGCCACACCGCGGGCACCGGCGGGTGCTGCAGGCTGCCGTCGGGCCGCTTCTGGATCCGCAGCTCGTGGGCGTTGACGCCGTCCCAGAAGAACTTGGTGTCCTTCGACGACGCCGGCCGCATCAGCTTGTCGGGATCGAGGTCCGCCGGCACCGCCGGCTTGCCCTCCGCCCGGGGCTTGAACTTCATGATGCGCCAGTTCATCTCGGCCACCGGCTCGCCCCCGGCCACCGTCCAGGTGATGAGCTGGTTGATGAAGAACCCCTCGCCCAACGCAGTCTGCTTGGGCCCCACCACGTCGGTGATGTCGGCATGGATGGTCACCTGCTCACCGGGCTGGAGATACCGGTGATAGGTCTGCTCACAGTTGGTGGCGACGACGCCGACGTAGCCGGCGTCGTCGAACAGCGCCATCATCTTCGACAGCGGGTCGTCGTCGGACCGGCCCTCACCCAGACCCCCCATGGTCCACACCTGGATCATGGCGGGCGGTGCGACGATGCCAGGGTGACCAGCGGCCTTTGCGGCCTCGTCGTCGACATAGATCGGATTCTTGTCGCCGATGGCGTCCACCCAGTGGTGAATCATGGGTTGGTTGACCGGATCTCGACCGGTGCGCGGCTCGCTCTTGCCGGCCGCCTTGATCTCCTCGATGCGCGGCCGCAGGTCGTCTGTACTCACCGGGGCACCCTCGGCACCTTGAGGCCCGACGCCGCGATCATCTCACGCATGACCTCGTTGACGCCGCCACCGAAGGTGATGACCAGGTTGCGTTTGGTCTGGCTGTCCAGCCACTTCAACAGCTCGGCGGTGTCGGGGTCGGCGGGGTTTCCGTAGGCGCCGACGATCTCCTCGGCCAGCCGGCCCACCTTCTGAATGCGTTCCGTGGAAAAGACTTTCGTGGCCGCGGCATCGGCCACCTGGATGGTCTCCCCGCCGGCGGCCACCTGCCAGTTCAGCAGCTCGTTGATCCGGTAGATCGCGTGGATCTCCCCGAGAGCCCGTTTGACGTTGATGTTCTCGATGGGTGTGACGCCGTTGCTGCCCGGTTTCGAGGCCCACGCGTGCACGCGGTCGTAGACTCCGGCGACCTTCCCGGCCGGTCCGAGCATCACACGTTCGTGGTTGAGCTGGGTGGTGATCAACCGCCACCCCGCGTTCTCCTCACCGACCAGCATGTCGGCCGGCACCCGGACGTCGTTGTAATAACTGGCGTTGGTGTGGTGCGCGCCGTCGGAGAGGATGATGGGCGTCCACGAGTAACCGGGATCCTTGGTGTCGACGATGAGGATCGAAATTCCCTTGTGCTTGGGCGCTTCCGGGTCGGTCCGCACCGCCAGCCAGATGTAGTCGGCGTCATGGGCACCAGTGGTCCAGATCTTCTGGCCGTTGACGATCCACTCGTCACCGTGCCGGACCGCCGACGTCCGCAGCGACGCCAGGTCGGTGCCCGCCTCGGGCTCGGAGTAGCCGATGGCGAAGTGCACCTCACCGGCCAGGATGGCGGGCAGGAACTTCTTCTTCTGCGCCTCGTTGCCGTACACCTGCAGCGTCGGCCCCACGGTCTGCAACGTGACGGCAGGCAGCGGGATGTCCGCGCGGGCGGCCTCGTTGACGAAGATGGACTGCTCGACGGGCCCGAAACCCAGGCCGCCGAACTCCTTCGGCCATCCGACGCCGAGTTTGCCGTCGGACCCCATCCGCTTGATCACGGCGCGGTAGGCCTCGTTGTGGCGGTCGGACTCCATGGCCTTGGCCTCGTCCGGCGACACCAGCGTCGAGAAGTACTGCCGGAGTTCGGCTTGCAGTTGCCGCTGCTCCGGGGTCAGATCGATGAACATCAGGCTCCCACGAGATCCAAACGGTGCGACGGGCCGCCGAGCAGACGGCTCAGGTCTTTGATCGACGAGTAGTAGCGATCCATCGGGTAGGTGATGTCCATACCCATACCGCCGTGCAGATGGTGGCAGGTCTGCATCACCGGTGGAGCCTGGGATGTCAGCCAGTACCCGAGTACGTCCAGATCATCGTCGGTATCACGGCCCTCCGCGAGCCGCCACAGCACCGATACCGAAGCCAGATCCAGGGTGCGCGAGACGATGTACACCTCGGCCAATTGCGCCGCCACGGTCTGGAAGGTCGACAGCGGGCGGCCGAACTGCTCCCGGTGGGCCACATAGTCCGCTGTCAGCCGCAACGCGCCGGCCACCAGTCCGGCCGCGAAGGCGCCGGTGGCGGCAAGCGCCAGTTGATTCACCCGGTGCGCGGTGGCATCCGAAAGGGTGTCGGCTTCGGTGTCGGTGAACGTCACCGCGAACTCGTCGGAGCCGTTTGCCGTCGGCGTCCTGGTGACCTCCACACCGTCGGCGGTGGGTGCGACCACCACCACTCCGGTGTCAGCGGTCACCAGAATCCACGCCGCCGAATCTGAGTACGGCACACCGACTTTCGTACCGTGGAGTCGGCCACCACTCAGGGTGACTCCCGGCCGGTCCGGCAACGCCGCGCCCGGTTCATTGAGCGCCGCCGTCAGCACGGCACCCTTGGGCACGTCGGCCAGATACCGGTCCTGCTGGTCCGCTGAGGCCAGGTCGAGGACGGCCAGCAGGGTCCCCAGGGTGGCCAACGCGGGCCCGGTGGTGCCGTGACGACCGATCTCGGTCAGTGCGGTCCCGATCTCCGCCAACCCCACCCCGTCACCGCCGAGGCGTTCCGGGACGCCCAGCGCTGTCACGCCACCGGCCACCAGGGCCTCCCAGGTGTTCTCACGCTCGAGCACCGAGGTCACCACATCGGCGACGGCCCGCTGACCCTCGTCTGGACTGAAATCCACCCGACTCCTCCTTGAGCCTCAGTTACCGGTGTAGTCAACCTGCCAGTGCTTGATGCCGTTCAGCCAGCCCGACATCAGCCGTTCGGGTTCACCGGCCGGCTTCAGATCGGGCATGGCGTCGGCGACGGCGTTGAAGATCAGATTGATGGTCATCCTCGCCAGGTTGGCGCCGATGCAGTAGTGCGCACCTGTGCCACCGAACCCGACGTGCGGGTTGGGGCTGCGCGTGATGTCGAAGCTGTGCGGGTTCTCGAACACCTCTTCGTCGAAATTGGCCGAGCGGTACGACATCACGACGCGCTGGCCTTTCTTGATCTGTATGCCGCCCAGTTCGGTGTCCTCGAGCGCGGTGCGCTGGAAGGCCGACACCGGGGTGGCCCAGCGGACGATCTCGTCGGCCGCGGTCTCCGGGCGTTCCTTCTTGTACAGCTCCCACTGCTCGGGGTGCTGCGAGAACGCGATCATGCCGTGGGTGATCGAGTTGCGTGTGGTCTCGTTCCCTGCCACCGCCAACATGACCACGAAGAAGCCGAACTCGTCGTCGGAGAGCTTCTCGCCGTCGATATCCGCCTCGATGAGCGTGGTGACGATGTCGTCGGTCGGGTTCTTCGCCCGCTCCTCCGCCATTTTCATGGCGTAGGTGATCAGTTCGAACGAGGACATGGCCGGATCGATGTCGGCGTACTCCGGATCCTCCCCGGCTGTCATCTCATTCGACCACCGGAAGAGCTTGTCGCGGTCCTCCTGCGGCACGCCCAGCAGTCCGGCGATGGCTTGCAGCGGCAGTTCGCACGACACCTGCTCGACGAAGTCGCCGGAGCCTTCGGCGGCTGCCGTCTCGGCGATCTTCCTGGCCCGCTCCCGCAGCTCGTCCTCCAGCCGGCCCACCGCGCGGGGGGTGAAACCACGGGAGATGATCTTGCGCAGCCGGGTGTGCTGCGGCGCGTCCATGTTCAGCAGGACGGCTTTCTGCAGATCGATCGCCGAGCGTTCCATGCCCTGCGGCCACACCGGGATGGCACCGTCGGGAGAGCTGCCGAAGATGTCGTTGCGCTTGGACACCTCTTTGACGTCGGCATGCTTGGTGACCAACCAATATCCTTTGTCGCCGAAGCCGCCCGTACCGCCGGGCACGTCGACCCAGTGGATAGGCTCGGACTTACGCAACTCGGCAAGCTCCTCGACAGGCAGACGCTCAAGGTTGAGGTTCGCGTCGAGGAAGTCGAAGTCAGGGGCGATAGGGCTCAGATCAGGACCTGGCATTGTTGTGCGCTCCTCAAATGCAACGTGTTCTAGTGCCAGTAAAACATGCCTCCACCGCAGATGAAAGGCACGGCGGCATCGCTGCTTGTCAGAGTAATGAAACGTGTTCTAGCCTGCTTGTCATGGGCAATCCTGTGATCGTCGAAGCCACCCGCAGCCCCATCGGCAAGCGCAACGGCTGGCTCTCCGGGCTCCACGCCACCGAATTGTTGGGTGCAGTGCAGAAGGCACTGGTGGACAAGGCCGGCATCGAAGGCTCGGACGTGGAGCAGCTGATCGGTGGCTGCGTCACGCAGTACGGCGAACAGTCCAACAACATCACCCGGGTCGCCTGGCTGACGGCCGGGCTGCCCGAAGAGGTGGGCGCCACCACCGTCGACTGCCAGTGCGGCAGCGGTCAGCAGGCCAATCACCTGGTTGCGGGACTGATCGCCGCGGGCGCCATCGACATCGGCATCGCCTGCGGTGTCGAAGCGATGAGCCGGGTGGGCCTCGGCGCCAATGCGGGACCCGATCGTGCCGCCATCCGCGCCGCCTCGTGGGACATCGACATGCCCAACCAGTTCGAGGCCGCCGAGCGGATCGCCAAACGGCGCGGCATCACCCGTGAGGACATCGACGCGTTCGGGCTGGCGTCCCAACAGAAGGCCAAGCAGGCCTGGGCCGAGGGTCGCTTCGACCGCGAGATCAGCGGTATCGAGGCGCCGGTGCTCGACGAGCAGAAACAGCCGACCGCCGATCGGCACATCGTGAGCAAGGACCAGGGCCTGCGCGACACCACGCTGGAGGGTCTGGCCTCGCTGAGGCCTGTGCTCGAGGGGGGCATCCACACCGCGGGAACGTCATCGCAGATCTCTGACGGCGCCGCCGCCGTCCTGCTGATGGATGAGGACAAGGCCCGTGCGCTGGGCCTGAAGCCGCGCGCCAGGATCGTCAGCCAGGCGCTCGTCGGCGCCGAGCCGTACTACCACCTGGACGGACCCGTGCAGTCCACCGCCAAGGTGCTGGAGAAGGCGGGGATGAAGATCGGCGACATCGACATCGTCGAGATCAACGAAGCCTTTGCCTCCGTCGTACTGTCCTGGGCCCGGGTGCACGAACCGGACATGGACCGGGTGAACGTCAACGGCGGCGCCATCGCGCTGGGGCATCCGGTGGGCAGCACCGGTAGCCGACTGATCACCACGGCACTGCACGAACTCGAACGCACAGACAAGAGCACCGCCCTGATCACCATGTGCGCCGGTGGCGCTCTTTCGACCGGCACCATCATCGAGCGGATCTAGTGCCGAGCTACACCGACACGCAGCGCATCGAGGCCGCCCAGGCCTATATCGATGCGCTGGTGAGCCACCGGGCCGACGCCGTTCCGTTCGCCGCCGGGTGTACCCGCACCGAGGTGGGGCTGAAGACCGGTTTCTCCGGAGATCACCTGCGCCGCAGCCTGAATCGCGGTGTCCAGTACCGTGTCATCGCCTCGGCATCGGCACCTGAGTTCACCGTGAACGGTGATGAGGTGCGGGCGCGGTTCGAACTCGTCACCAAACCGAACATCGCGGGCCGCCGGGTAGGTGCGCGGATAGACGAGACGTTTCTCATCCCCGCCACCGGCGACACCGAGCGTCCCGAAATCCATCAGATCCGTGCCGGCATAACGCCGTTTCTCACGAAATAGGTAGACGATCATGGCCAACCCGCCCCGCGCGCTGAACTCCAAGCAGACCGGCACCATCATCAAGTGGATGTCGCGGGCCAACACCTGGATCTTCAAGAAGACCAACGGCCGCTTCGGCGACAAGTTCCTGCGCGGCGCACCGGTCGGCATTCTCACCACCATCGGACGCAAGAGCGGTGAGGCCCGCGAGAGCCCACTGCTGTTCCTGCAGGAGGGCAAACGCATTGTCCTGGTGGCTTCCCAAGGTGGTCGCGCGAACAACCCGATGTGGTATCTGAATCTGAAAGCCAATCCGCAGGTCACTTTTCAGACCAAGCACGAGGTGCTGAAGCTGACGGCACGTGAGGCCACCGATGCCGAACGCGACGATTACTGGCCGAAACTCGACGCCATGTACCCCGACTTCGTGACCTACCGGTCCTACACCGACCGCAAGATCCCCATCGTCATCTGCGACCCGTGATCGGGTCGGGCCGTCGAACCTGATGGCCGGCTGAATACTTAGATCGTTTACGTTAAGATTCGACCATGCGTGGAGTACGGATGGCGGCACTGGCCGCGGGCGCGGCACTGAGCCTCGCCCTTGCCCCGGTCGCCAATGCCGATCCCGATGAGGCGTTCGCCGAGCAGTTACACACGTTCGGGATCTACGGGCAGAAGGATTTCAACGCCTGGATCGGCAAGATCATGTGTAAGCGGCTGCGCAACGGCCACGACGCGGATGCCTTCGCCTCGGCCAAGTTCGTCCACGACCAGCTGCAGAAGGGCAGCACCACCGATCAGGCCTGGCAGTTCGTCGGCGCCGGCATCCCCATCTACTGCCCCGACCAGCTGCCCGTCCTGCAGCGCGCCGCCGAGCAACGGAGTCAGCGATGAAGCGTTTCCTGTTGGCGGCCTTGGCTGTTGGCTTCGTGACCACAGCAGCGCCGGCGGCCGCCGATGCCACCGACGAGTACCCCATCCCCAGCCGGATGCTCAAGACCACCTGCACCGTCGACCAGTACATGGCCGCGGTACGCGACACCAACCCGGTGTACTACGAGCGCTACATCATCGACTACAACAACAAGTCCCCCGATGTGCAGAAGTGGGCCCGCGACCGCATCACCTGGTTCTTCTCCATGGATTACGCGGGGCGGCGGGCATATTCGGAAGAAACCGCCACCAATGCCTTCTACGAGACGCTGGCGTGGAACTGGCCCAACTGGGCCAAGCTGTTCTTCAACAACAAGGGCGTCGTCGCCCACGGCACCGATGTCTGCATGACCTACCCGCCGGTGGACCCGACCGTCTGGACCTGGTAGGCACCTGCGCCGCGAGTGTGGAGTTGATCCACGCCGGCGCCGCCTACGCGTGCACCTTTTCCACACTCGGGCAACGCACTTCGCGACCACCAGTGTGGAGTTGATCCACGCCAAGCCAAGCCTGGCGTGGACCAGCTCCACACTCGGTTACACCGGAGTCGGTTCCTTTTCCGCCGGCGGCGCGGGCCACGGTGACGGCTTGGGACGGGTCCGCACATTCTGCGGCCACCAGAACCACCTGCCGAGCAGCGCCGCGATCGCGGGTGTCATGAACGCACGCACCACCAGGGTGTCGAACAGCAGACCCAGGCCGATCGTCGTGCCCACCTGGCCGATGACCGTCAGCTCACTGACCGCCATGGACATCATGGTGAAGGCGAATACCAACCCGGCCGCCGTCGCCACCGAGCCGCTGCCACCCATGGCCCGGATGATGCCGGTGTTCAGGCCGGCGTGTATCTCCTCTTTGAGCCGGGACACCAGTAGCAGGTTGTAGTCAGCACCGACGGCCAACAGGATGATCACCGACATGGCCAGCACCATCCAGTGCAGTTCGATGCCGAGGATGTGCTGCCACAACAACACCGACAGACCGAACGACGCACCCAGCGACAACACCACCGTGCCGACGATCACCGCGGAGGCGACCACCGCCCGGGTGATGATCAGCATGATGATGAAAATCAGGCAGAGCGAGGAGATTCCGGCGATCAACAGGTCATAGGTGTTGCCGTCGGACATGTCCTTGAAGGTCGCCGCCGACCCACCGAGGTAGATCGTCGAGCCCTCCAACGGCGTGCCCTTGATGGCCTCCTTGGCCGCCAGCTTGATCGAGTCGATGCGGGCAACACCTTCGGGTGAGAGCGGATCACCGTCGTGGCTGATGATGAACCGCACCGCATGCCCGTCGGGCGACAGGAACTGTTCGAGACCGCGCTGGAAGTCGGGATTGTCGAACGCTTCCTGCGGCAGGTAGAACGAATCATCGTTCTTGGCCGCGTTGAAGGCTTCGCCCATCTCGGTGCCGTTTTCCTGCATGATGCGCTGCTGTTCCTGCATACCAGCCTGTGTCTGGTGCATCGTCAGCATCATGGTCTTCATCGACTTCATCGTCTCGATCATCGACGGCATCAGCGCGACCATCTGAGGCATCAGCGTGTCCAACCGCTCCATCTGCGGCATCAGATTCTGGATGTCGTCGGTCATGATCTGGATGCCGTCGAGGGTGTCGAAGATCGACCGCAGGGCCCAACAGATCGGGATGTCGTAGCAGTGCGGTTCCCAGTAGAAGTAATTGCGCAGCGGCCGGAAGAAGTCGTCGAACGTCGAGATGTTGTCGCGCAACATCTGGATGTCGACCACCATGTTCTTCATCTGGCCCACCATCTGATGCGTGGTGTCGGCCATCTGGACGGTGATGCTCTGCATCTTCGTCATGTTGTCGATGGTCTTCTGCATGTCGTCGGCCTGAACCAGCATGTCCGCCATGCGGTCCTGGTTGTACTTCTGGTTCAGTGTCGAGAGCGTGCCCTGCTGGCTCATCATGAAGGGGATCGACGTGTTCTCGATCGGCTGCCCCTGCGGCCGGGTGATCGCCTGCACACGCGCGATGCCGTCGACCTGGAAGATGGCCTTGGCGATCTTCTCGATCACCAGGAAGTCGGCCGGGTTCCGCAGATCGCGATTGCTCTCGATCATCAGCAGTTCCGGGTTCATCCGCGCGTTGTTGAAGTGACGGTCGGCCGCCGCATAACCCTCGTTGGCGGGCAGGTTCGCCGGCAGGTAGTCCCGGTCGTTGTAGTTGGTCTTGTAGCCCGGCAGGGTCAGCAGGCCGACGAGCGCCAACGCGGTGGCACCGACGAGGATGGGCCCGGGCCAGCGCACGACGGCCGCACCGACCTTGCGCCAGCCGCGAATACGCATGGCGCGCTTGGGCTCGAAGAGCCCGAACCGGCTGGCCACCGTGATGATCGCGGTCCCGAGCGTCAGCGCCGAGATGATGCCCACACACATGCCGATGGCCAGCGGCACACCCATGGTCTGGAAGTACGGAAGCCGGGTGAAGCTCAGGCAGAACGTGGCACCGGCGATCGTCAGGCCAGAGCCGGCCACGACATGGGCCGTGCCGTGGAACATCGTGTAGAAGGCCTGCTCTTTGTCCTCGCCGAGACTTCGGGCTTCCTGATAGCGCCCGATCAGGAAAATCGCATAGTCCGTAGATGCCGCGATGGCCAGCGTGACCAGCAGGTTGGTGGCGAACGCCGAGAGCCCGATGACCTCGTGATAGCCGAGGAACGCCACGACGCCGCGGGTGGCGGCCAGCGAGAGCACCACCATCACCAACATCAGGATGGTGGTGATGATCGACCGGTAGACCAGCAGCAGCATCACGATGATGACCGTGAACGTGACGGCCTCGATCAGCCGCATACTGCGGTCGCTGGCGATGTGCTGGTCGGCGGCCAACGCGGCCGGGCCGGTGACGAAGGCCTTGACGCCGTCCGGAGGTTGGAGGCCGGCGATGATCTCCTGGACGGCTTCGACCGACTCGTTGGCCTTCGCCTCGCCCTGGTTGCCGGCGAGCTTCACCTGAACGTAGGCGGCCTTGCCGTCCGGGCTCTGCGAACCCGGGGCGGTCAGCGGGTCACTCCAGAAGTCCTGCACCGACTGCACGTGCTCCGGGTCCTCCCGGAGCTTCTTGATCATCTCGTCGTAGAAGCGGTGCGCCTCGTCACCGAGCGGCTCCTGCCCCTCGAGGACGATCATCACCGCGCTGTCCGAGGTGCCCTCCTGAAACAGATCGCCCACGCGCTTCATCGCGATCACCGACGGCGCCTCGTCGGGGCTCATCGAGACCGCCTGCTGCTGCCCGACGGTCTCGAGTTGCGGAACGGTGATGTTGACGAAGGCGATCAGACCGATCCAGACGAGGATGATCGGCACCGCGAAGGCGCGGATCATCCTCGGGATGAACGGGCGGTGCTGCTCTTTGACCGGCGCGAATGCGTCGGTGGGTGGATCGCTCTTCAGCGGTTCGTTATGGCGTGCGCTCATGCGGACTTGTCAATGCAGTAGGTCTGGGCACTCACGCCGTCGACGGTCCTCTCTTCTTTCAACTCACCGTCGACGATGATGCGACAGGTCAGGCTGCTGCCCTTACCCTGCGCCACCACCTGGGCCATCGCCGATGGGTTGGTCGTCTCCAGCCGGACCCGCCACGGCAAGGCCGCGCCGTCCACGCGCTGGGGCTTGCCTTCGAGATCGATGTAGTTCACGTCGGCCGTGCCACCCGACCCGTAGATCTCGTACTCGACGACCTTGGGTTCGAACGGTTCGGGATCGTCGGCGAAATTCACCGGCGTCACCAGTGGCCCCTCCGAAGCGAAGAAGCCTCGGATACGGTTGACGGTGAACCCAGCGATCAAGACGACGACTACGATGAGCAGCGGGATCCATGCCCGCTTCAACGCCCTAGTCATGGAACCCCGACTTCCGCTGAACCTTGCTGGCTGAGCCCTGGCGGACCGCATCGGCGCACCAGTCGATCTCAGCCCTCTCTAACAGTCGACTTAGATTAGTTCATATAACTAGTGACCGTCTCCCCCAGGTTGAGCCTTTTGCTGTGTGCTGGCTCACCGAATGTGACAAGTGAGAGCCCAGGCGCATTCGGTGTCGCACTTACCTCCGCTTTGCCGACAACACGACGGCGCCGCCGATGATTGCCGAGGACACCGACGCGAGACCGTGAAGCGAGGCGGAATCGCACCGCATCTGCAGCTGATCAGCCCAGGTGAGCGCGCCTCCGGCCGGGCGATTGCCCGCGCTTGCGCGCGGGGTCGCCTGCTCGGTGCGCCGGGTTTTCTGGGCACCACTCGGCGCGTGCGCCGGCCGGGGGCGCGACCCCAGACTCCTACTTTCGCTCTCCGCGAACAGAAAGCATGATTTTCATCTCAGTAGAATGGGATTTTGCTCGGGGCTCGAACCGCGGGTGAACGTGTTTCAGTATCGGGCGAATCAGGCGCCGTACACCGGGACCGGTGGCCGCGCCTGGGCCAGCAGGTCCGCGACCACCGGACCCAGTTCGGCGGGATCCCAGCGTGCGCCTTTGTCCACCTGCGGGCCGTGCGCCCAACCCTCGGCCACCCGGATCTTGCCGCCCTCGACCTCGAAGACCTTGCCGGTGACCTCGCGGGATTCGGAGCTGCCCAGCCACACCACCAGCGGGGAGATGTTCTCCGGCGCCATGGCGTCGAAGTCGTCGTCCTGAGTCGACATCATGTCGGCGAAGACGGTCTCGGTCATGCGAGTACGTGCCGATGGGGCGATCGCGTTGACGGTGACGCCGTAGCGGCCCATCTCGGCGGCGGCCACCAACGTCATCCCCGCGATACCGGCCTTCGCGGCGCTGTAGTTGCCCTGACCGACACTGCCCTGGAGCCCGGCGCCGGAGCTGGTGTTGATGATGCGAGCATCCACCGGATTGCCCGCTTTGGACTGGGCGCGCCAGAACGCGGCCGCGTGCTTCATCGTGGCGAAATGCCCTTTGAGGTGCACGGCGATGACGGCGTCGAACTCCTCTTCGCTGGTGTTGGCGAACATGCGGTCACGGACGATGCCCGCATTGTTGACCAGCACATCGAGACCACCGAAGGAGTCCACAGCCGTCTGGATCAGACCTTCGGCCTGCGTCCAGTCCGCGACGTTGGCCCCGCTGGTGACGGCTTCACCGCCCGCGGCGACGATCTCGTCCACCACCGCCTGGGCGGCGCTGCCGCCACCGGCAGGTGAGCCGTCGAGGCCCACGCCGATGTCGTTGACCACCACACGAGCGCCTTCTGCGGCGAACGCCAGCGCATGCGCACGGCCGATGCCGCCGCCTGCGCCCGTCACGATGACCACGCGGCCGTCGAGCAGTCCCATGTCGATGTCTCTCCTCATTTGTTGGCACTGGAAGCTTCGAGGTACGTGGGCGGCTCGCCACCACCGTGCACCTCGAGGGTGGCGCCGCTGATATACGACGCCGCGTCAGAAGTGAGAAATGCTGCGGCCCAACCGATATCCGACGGCTTCGCGAGCCGTTGCAGTGGCACGGTGGCCGCCACCGCCGCCACCGACTCGGCATCACCGTAGAACAACTCGGACTGTTCGGTCTCGACCATGCCCACGACGACGGAGTTCACCCTGACCTTGGGCGCCCACTCGACGGCCAGCGTGCTGGTCAGACTGTCCACGCCGGCCTTGGCGGCGCCGTAGGCGGCGGTCCCCGGGGTGGGGCGGCGCCCACTGACGCTGGAGATGTTGACGATCGTGCCGCCACCGGCCTGGTTCTGCATCACGGCGTTGGCGTGCTGCGAGACCGACAGCGGGCCAAGCAGATTGAGTTCGATGATCTTCGTGCTGAACTTGGCCGACGCCTCGGCAGCCGGCACGTAGGGCGACCCACCCGCGTTGTTGACCACCGCGTCGAGGCGGCCGTGCCTTGCGACAACGGCATCTATCAGTCCCCGGACCGCGTCGTCGTCGCGGACATCGCAGGCGTGGAACTCGTAGGGCAAGCCGTCGACCGGCCGCCTGGCGCAGGTCACCACCGTGGCCCCCTGGCCGGCGAACACGGCGCTGATACCCGCGCCGACCCCTCGCACGCCCCCGGTCACGAGCACGACGCGACCCTCGAGCCCCAGCTGGATTGTGTTGTCAGAGCCTGCGGTCACTGTGTTAGCGTACCAAGCAAGTGCTTGCTTAGGTATCCACCCAGGAGCTCCGTATGCCGATCACCACAAAGACCGTGGAACCGGGCATCGTCTCGGTCACGGTCGATTACCCGCCGGTCAATGCGATCCCGTCGCGCGGTTGGTTCGAACTCGCCGACACCCTGACCGCCGCAGGACGCGATCCGAGCACCCACGTGGTGGTCCTTCGTGCCGAAGGACGCGGCTTCAACGCCGGGGTGGACATCAAGGAGATGCAGCGCACCGAAGGATTCACCGCCCTGATCGACGCCAACCGCGGATGTTTCGAAGCCTTCCGCGCGGTGTACGAATGCGCGGTGCCCGTGGTGGCCGCCGTGAACGGGTTCTGCGTCGGTGGCGGTATCGGCCTGGTCGGCAACGCCGACGTGATCGTCGCTTCCGATGATGCGACGTTCGGCCTGCCGGAGGTCGAACGCGGAGCACTCGGAGCGGCCACCCATCTGTCGCGATTGGTGCCGCAGCATTTGATGCGCCGGCTGTTCTTCACCGCGGCCACGGTGGACGCCGACACCCTGCACCACTTCGGGTCCGTGCACGAGGTCGTGCCGCGCGCCGACCTCGACGAAGCTGCCCTGCGCGTCGCACGTGACATCGCCGCCAAGGACACGCGGGTCATTCGCGCCGCCAAGGAGGCGCTGAACTTCATCGACGTGCAGCCCGTCAACGCCAGGTACCGCATGGAACAGGGCTTCACCTTCGAGCTGAACCTCGCCGGTGTCTCCGATGAGCACCGGGATGCGTTCGCCGGCACGTCGAAGAAGGACGCCAAGTGATTCGGAGGGCAGGAGCGAAGCGGCAGGGGACGAAATGACAGACAAGACAACCACTCTGGACGAGGCCGTCGCGTCCATCGAGAGCGGCATGACGATCGGGATCGGCGGCTGGGGCTCACGTCGTAAGCCGATGGCACTGGTGCGCGCACTGCTGCGGACCGACGTCACCGATCTCACGGTGGTCACCTACGGCGGACCCGATCTCGGGCTGCTGTGTTCAGCAGGCAAGGTCAAGCGCGTCTACTACGGCTTCGTG
Source organism: Mycobacterium sp. Soil_C_30 (assembly GCF_057656995.1). Classification (NCBI taxonomy): domain Bacteria; kingdom Bacillati; phylum Actinomycetota; class Actinomycetes; order Mycobacteriales; family Mycobacteriaceae; genus Mycobacterium; species Mycobacterium sp. Soil_C_30. Next base: position 51,354 of record NZ_JBDGJH010000023.1, read on the forward strand.
TCGTTGGACTCGCCACCGTTCTACGACCCCTGGTTCGCCAAAGCCCGCACTTCTGGGGCCATCGAAGCGCGTGAGATGGACGAAGGAATGCTGCGCTGCGGTTTACAGGCTGCGGCACAACGCCTTCCGTTCCTGCCGATCCGCGCGGGACTGGGCAGCGATGTCCGGGCGTTCTGGGGCGACGAACTCAAGACGGTGCGTTCGCCGTATCCGACCGGCGACGGATACGAGGAGTTGATCGCCATGCCGGCGCTGACGCTGGATGTGGCGCTGACCCACCTGAATCTCGGTGATGTCCACGGCAATGCGGCTTACACCGGTATCGACCCCTACTTCGACGACCTGTTCCTGATGGCCGCGGAACGGCGCCTGCTCAGCGTCGAAAAGCTGGTGCCCACCGACGAATTGGTGAAAGCCGTTCCGCCGCAGGCTCTGCTGGTGAACCGCATGATGGTCGATCATGTGGTCGAGGCTCCCGGCGGGGCCCACTTCACCACCGCCGAACCGGATTACCGACGCGACGAGAAGTTCCAGCGCCACTACGCCGAGGCCGCAGGCAGCGATGAGGGGTGGCAGCAGTTCGTCTCGACATATCTGTCCGGTAGTGAAGACGACTACCAGGCCGCAGTGCGCAAGTTCGCCGAGGAGGCAGTCAAGTGAGCACCGCCACCCGAGCCGAGATCTGTGCGGTTGCCTGCGCCGAGCTGTTCCGCGATGCCGGCGAGATCATGGTGAGCCCCATGGCGAACATGGTGTCGATCGGCGCCCGCCTGGCTCGACTCACCTTCTCCCCGGACATCCTGCTGACCGACGGTGAAGCCCGGATCCTGGCCGACACCCCGGCCCTGGGCGCCACGGGGGCCATCGAGGGCTGGATGCCGTTCGGTCGCGTTTTTGAAACCCTGGCGTGGGGGCGCCGGCATGTGGTGATGGGCGCCAACCAGATCGATCGCTACGGCAACCAGAACCTCTCGGCGTTCGGGCCGCTGCAGCATCCCAAACGGCAGATGTTCGGCGTGCGCGGGGCGCCCGGCAACACCATCAACCACGCCACCAGCTACTGGGTGGGCAATCACAGCACCCGGGTGTTCGGATCCGTGGACATCGTTTCGGGGATCGGCTGGGACAAAGTCGATCCCGACAACCCCGCCTATCGATTCGTCAACGTCTACCGGGTGGTGTCCAACCTCGGGGTGTTCGACTTCAACGGCCCGGAGCATCAGATGCGGGCGGTGTCGCTGCACCCGGGCGTGGAGGCCGCGCAGGTCGCCGAGAACACCGGCTTCGAGGTCCACGGCCTGGAGTCCGCCGAGACCACCCGGTTGCCGTCCGATGAGGAACTCACCTTGATTCGCGAGTCGATCGATCCGAAGACGTTGCGAGACAGGGAGATCCGATCGTGACCAGATTGGTCACGCCGCTGACCGAGCTCGTCGGCATCGAGCATCCCGTGGTCCAGACCGGCATGGGCTGGGTGGCCGGAGCCCGGTTGGTCTCGGCGACGTCGAATGCGGGCGGGCTGGGCATCCTGGCATCGGCCACCATGACGTTGCAGGAGCTGCAGACGGCGGTGACCAAGGTCAAGGCGGCCACCGACAAGCCGTTCGGCATCAACATCCGCGCCGACGCCGGGGACGCCGGGGAACGGGTGGACCTGCTGATCCGGGAGGGCGTCAAGGTGGCGTCCTTTGCGTTGGCCCCCAAACCGGAACTGATCGCCAGGCTCAAGGAGGCGGGCGTCGTGGTGATCCCCTCGGTGGGGCTGGCCAAACACGCCAAGAAAGTCGCCGGCTGGGGCGCCGACGCCGTGATCGTGCAGGGCGGAGAAGGCGGCGGGCACACCGGGCCCATCGCGACAACCCTGCTGCTGCCGTCCGTGCTCGACGCGGTCGCCGACACCGGGATGCCGGTGATCGCCGCGGGTGGATTCTTCGACGGCCGTGGGCTGGCCGCCGCGCTGTCGTACGGCGCCGCGGGCGTCGCGATGGGCACCCGATTCCTGCTGACCTCGGATTCGACGGTGCCCGAGGCCGTCAAGCAGCGCTACCTCGCCGCGGCCCTGGACGGCACCGTGGTGTCCACCCGCGTCGACGGCATGCCCCATCGGGTGTTGCGGACCGGTCTGGTGGAGAAGCTGGAGAGCGGCTCACGTGCCCGGGGATTCTCGGCGGCCCTCCGCAACGCCCAGAAGTTCAAGAAGATGTCGGGCATGACCTGGAAGTCGATGATCACCGACGGCCTGGCGATGCGGCACGGCAAAGATCTCACCTGGTCCCAGGTGGTGATGGCCGCCAACACGCCGATGCTGCTCAAAGCCGGTCTGGTCGAGGGAAACACCGACGCGGGGGTGCTGGCCTCGGGTCAGGTGGCGGGCATTCTCGACGATCTGCCGTCGTGCGCCGAGCTGATCGACGAGATCGTGCGGGACGCGGTGAAGCACCTGCAATCGGCGGCGGGGCACATTCAGCCCTGAGTTCTGCCAATCCCCCGTGACAGGTGTCGAGCTTTCCTACACTCACGCGACATGAAGATGAACGCGGCTGTCCTGTGGGACGTGCACGGCGACTGGAGCATCGAGGAGATGGACCTCGATCCACCGAAGGACGGCGAAGTCCTGGTGTCGTTCGAAGCCACCGGACTGTGCCACTCGGATCACCATGCCCGCACCGGCGATTTCCCGGCCCCCTTCCCCATCGTCGGCGGACACGAGGGTGCGGGCATCGTGCAGGAAGTCGGCCCGGGGGTCCGCGATCTCAAACCCGGCGACCACGTGGTCGCGTCGTTCCTGCCGGCCTGCGGCAAATGCCGGTGGTGCGCCAGCGGACACCAGAACCTGTGCGATCTGGGCGCACTGTTGCTGTCCGGGACGCAACTCGACGGCACCTATCGCAGACACATCGGCTCGCAGGACATCGGAGTGTCCCTGCTGCTCGGCACCTTTGCGCAATACGGTGTGGTGTCCGACGCCTCGCTGGTCAAGATCGACGACGACCTGCCGCTGTCGCGGGCCTGCCTGCTGGGCTGCGGTATCACCACGGGCTGGGGTTCGGCGGTCAACACCGCGCAGGTCTCACCGGGTGACACCGTGGTGGTGATCGGCGTGGGCGGAGTCGGCAGCGGCGCCATCCAGGGCGCGCGGATCGCCGGGGCCGAGCGGGTCGTCGCCGTGGACATCGTTGCCGAGAAGCGGGACAAGGCACTGGAATTGGGCGCGACGGATTTCGCCACCTCGATCGAGGAGGCCACCACGCTGGTGGCCGAGACCACCCATGGCGTGATGGCCGACTCGGCGATCCTCACCGTGGGTCTGGTGGAGGGCGCGATGATCGGTCAGGCCCTCGACATGATCCGCAAAGGCGGCGCCGTGGTGCTCACGGGCATCGCCGCGGCCGCTGATGTCACCCCGACGCTACCGATGGCCATGTTCACGTTGTTCCAGAAACGGCTGCTGGGCAGCCTGTACGGGGAGGCCAATCCCCGCGCCGACATCCCGCGACTGCTGCGGTTGTTCCGCGAAGGCAAGCTCCTGCTCGACGAGGCCGTCACCACCGAGTACAAGCTCGGCGACGTCAACGTGGCGTTCGACGACATGCTCGCCGGACGCAACATCCGCGGCGTCATCATCCACGACCACTGACCATGAAAACCACAGCCGCGGTGCTCTGGGAGTACGGCCAGGACTGGAGTGTCGAAGAGATCGACCTGGACCCGCCGCAAGACGGCGAAGTGCTGGTCTCCTTCGAGGCCACCGGTTTGTGCCACTCCGATGAGCACGTCCGGACCGGCGATCTGCCGGCTCCACTGCCGATTGTCGGCGGTCATGAGGGTGCGGGCGTCGTCCAGGAAGTCGGGCCCGGGGTGCGTGACCTCGAGCCCGGTGACCACGTGGTGGCCTCGTTCCTGCCGGCCTGCGGCCGGTGCCGGTGGTGCGCCCGCGGTAAGCAGAATCTGTGCGACCAGGGTGCGATGACCATGACGGGCATGCAACTCGACGGCACCTACCGACGCCGCGCCCGGGACACCGACGTGGGCGTGATGGCCGGATTGGGAACGTTTTCGCAGCTGAGCACGGTCTCGGAATCATCGCTGGTCAAGATCGACAACGATCTGCCGCTGTCACGTGCGTGCCTGCTCGGCTGCGGCGTGACAACCGGATGGGGCTCTGCGGTCAACACCGCCGACGTCCGGCCCGGTGACACGGTGGTGGTGATCGGCTGCGGCGGCATCGGCAGCGGCGCCATCCAAGGTGCGCGGCTCGCGGGTGCGGAGAGGATCATCGTCGTCGATATCGTGGAAGCGAAGCGGGACAGAGCTTTTCAGTTCGGCGCCACCCACTTCGTCACCTCGGTGGACGAAGCCACATCGTTGGTCGCCGAACTCACCCGCGGTGTGATGGCCGACTCGGCGATCCTGGCGATGAGCATGCTCGAGGGCCCGATGATCAACGACGCGCTGAACCTCGTGTCCAAAGGGGGCGCGGTGGTGGTCACGGCCATCGCGTCGATCACCGAGATGAGCGCGACGCTGCCGCTGATGTTCTTCACCCTGTACCAGAAGCGTCTGCTGGGCAGTCTCTATGGACAAGCCAATCCGCGCAACGACATTCACCGTCTCCTGGACCTCTACCGTGACGGCAAGCTGCTGCTCGACGAGACCGTGACCCACGAGTACAAGCTCGGCGAGATCAACGAGGCGTACGCCGACATGCGCGCAGGCCGCAACATCCGCGGCGTGATCCTGCATTGAGCGGGATTTGGGATTTGGGCGCGCTCGTAACCGCTGAGCGGTTACGAGCGCGCCGAAATCGCAGGTTCTAGAGGCGCTCGATGATCGTGACGTTGGCGGTGCCGCCGCCCTCACACATCGTCTGCAGGCCGTAGCGGCCGCCGGTGCGCTCCAACTCGTTGAGCATGGTGGCGAACAGCTTGGCTCCGGTGGCGCCCAGCGGATGCCCTAGCGCGATCGCACCGCCGTTGGGGTTGACCTTCTTCGGGTCGACCTTGAGTTCCTTGATCCACGACAGCACCACCGGCGCGAACGCCTCGTTGATCTCCACGGTGTCGATATCATCCATGGTCAAACCGGTTTTCTGCAGCGCGTACCGCGTCGCCGGGATGGGACCCGTCAGCATGAGGACCGGATCCGCTCCACGGGCGCTGATGTGGTGGATGCGGGCCCGCGGCGTCAGATTGTGGTCCTTGACGGCCTGCTCCGAGGCCAGCAGCACCGCCGATGCGCCGTCGGAGATCTGGCTGGCCAAGGCGGCCGTCAGCCGGCCGCCTTCGACCAGAGTCTTCAATCCGGCCATCTTCTCCAGCGACGTCTCGCGCGGGCCTTCGTCGACACCGAACCCGTCGATGGGAATGATCTCGTTGGCGAAGTGCCCGCCGCGGATTGCCGCCAGCGCTCGCTGGTGGCTGGCCAGGGCGAACTCCTCCATCTCCTCACGCGACAGATCCCAGCGCTCGGCGATCATCTCGGCGCCGCGGAACTGCGAGATCTCCTGGTCGCCGTACCGGTGCAGCCAGCTCTTCGATTCGTTGGTGGGCGAGGTGAAGCCGTACTGCTCCCCCGCCGTCATCGCCGACGAAATCGGGATCTGGCTCATGTTCTGCATGCCACCGGCCAGGATGAGGTCGGCGGTACCCGCCATGATCGCCTGTGCGCCAAAGGAGATGGCCTGCTGACTGGAACCGCACTGACGGTCGACGGTGACCCCGGGAACCTCTTCCGGGTATCCGGCGGCCAGCCAGGACAGCCGCCCGATGTTGCCGGCCTGGCCGCCGATGGCATCGACACAGCCGGCGATCACGTCGTCGACGACACCGGGGTCGACGTCGACGCGGTCGAAGAGACCACGCCAGGCGGCGGCACCCAGGTCGACCGGATGCAGGCCGGCCAGCGATCCGTTGCGCTTGCCGACCGCGGTACGCACGGCGTCGATGACGTACGCCTCGGGCATGTCAGACTCCTTCGGTTTGACTGGTGGCGGCGATGCCGCCGAGAACGATCGAAAGATACTGGGCACCAACCTGTTCGGCGGTCAGACCGCCCCCGGGTTGATACCAGCGCACCGACACCCAGGTGGTGTCGCGGATGAATCGGTACACCAGATCCACGTCGATGTCGGGACGGAAGCGCCCCTCGTCGATGCCCTGCCGCAGGACGTCGACCCACATCTTGCGTTGTTCGCGATTGCGGGCTTCCAGGTAGGCGAAACGCGGCTGGGAGGACAGCCGCTTGGCCTCGTCCTGGTAGATCACCACCTGGGCGTGGCGGTGTTCGATTGCCTCGAATGACGCCATGAACAGCCCCTTGAGCCGTTCCAGGGGATTGGGCTCGGTGTCGATGATCTGCTGATACCGAGCGAACAACCAGTCCAGGAAGCTCCGCAGCACCTCGTCGACGATCTCTTCTTTCGACTTGAAATGGTGATAGAGGCTCCCGGACAGGATCCCGGCGGCGTCGGCGATATCGCGGACCGTGGTGGCCCGCAACCCGCGCTCGGCCATCATCGTCGCGGCGAGCGTCAACAGCTCGTCGCGGCGCGTTGGCGCGGTGTTGTCCATCCTGGCAGAGTACCAACCAAGCACTTGCTTGGCCAGCTATGGGTGCTGGCTCGACACCGAGATCACCTCGCCGGTGAGGTAACTCGAGTAGTCGCTGGCCAGGAACGCGATGGTGGCCGCCACTTCCCACGGCTCGGCCGCACGCCCGAACGCCTCGTCCGACGAGAGCCGATCCAGGAGGTCCGCCGAGCTGGTCTTCTCCAGGAATTTGTGCCGGGCGATGCTCGGCGAGACGGCGTTGATCCGCACACCGAACTCGACGGCCTCGATGGCGCTGCACCGCGTGAGCGCCATGACGCCGGCCTTGGCGGCGGCGTAGTGCGCCTGTGAATGCTGAGCCCGCCAGCCGAGCACGCTGGCGTTGTTGACGATGACACCACCGTGGTCCGCATCACGGAAGTAGCGAAGCGCAGCACGGGTGGCCCGCATGACGGAGGTCAGCGTGACGTTGAGAACGCGGTCCCATTCGTCGTCGGACATATCGATCACGGGGGTCTGCCCGCCCAGGCCCGCGTTGTTCACCAGGACGTCGATACGGCCCAGCTTGTCCACCGCACCGGCGATCAGCGCGTCGACGGCGCCGGTGGACGTCACGTCGCACACCACTGCCTCGACCTTGCCCAGACCCAGCGCCGCCAACTCGTCGCGGGTCTCCCCGAGTCGGCGTTCGTGGTAATCGGACACGATGACGTCGGCACCCTCGGCCAGCGCACGGCGCGCGGTGGCTGATCCGATCCCGGTTCCGGCGGCGGCGGTCACCAAAACCACTCTGCCGCGCAATAATCCGTGGCCCTCGATCTCCTTGGGGGCTTGCGACAGGCTCATCCTCTGGGCTTCCTCACGCTTTGGGCTCTCGCGGTAGGCCGAGCACCCGCTCGGCGATGATGTTGCGCTGGATCTCATTGGATCCGCCGTAGATGGTGTCGGCGCGGGAGAACAGATAGAGCCGCTGCCACTCGTCGAACTCGCCGCCGTCGAGGGTGAGCCCGGAGGCGCCCTTGACGTCCATGGCCAGCTCACCGAGTCCGCGATGCCAGTTCGCCCACAGCAGCTTTGAGACGTTGTCGCCGCCGGGACGCTCGACGTCCATGGTGGCCAGCGCGTACGAGCGCATGGCCCGCAGACCCACCCAGGCACGGGTCAACCGCTCCCGGATCACTGGATCATCGACACTGCCATTACGCCGAGCCAACGCGACGATGCCGGAAAGCTCACGGGCATAACGGATCTGCTGACCGAGCGTGGAAACACCGCGCTCGAAGGTCAGCGTGCCCATGGCCACCCGCCACCCGTCGCCCGGCTCGCCGACCACCAGATCCGCATCGGTGCGGGCGTCGTCGAAGAACACCTCGTTGAACTCGGAGTCACCGGTGAGCTGGATGATCGGGCGGATCTCGACACCCGGCTGGTCCAGCGGCACCAGAAGATACGACAGACCGGCATGGCGCTTGGAACCCTTCTCCGTGCGCGCCACCACAAAACACCACTGCGCCCAGTGCGCCAGCGAAGTCCACACCTTCTGCCCGTTGATCACCCAGCTGTCGCCGTCGAGCTCTGCGGTGGTGGACACATTCGCCAGGTCGCTGCCGGCGCCGGGTTCTGAGTAACCCTGCGACCACAGTTCGGTGACATCGAGGATCCGCGGCAAGAACCGCTGCTGCTGTTCGGGTGTGCCGAAGGCGATGAGCGTCGGCCCCAGCAGCTCCTCACCGAAGTGGTTGACCTTGTCCGGGGCATCGGCGCGCGCGTACTCCTCGTAGAACGCGACGCGATGGGCCACCGACAGGCCGCGTCCGCCGTGTTCGACCGGCCAGCCCAGGCAGGTCAGCCCCGCCTTGGCCAGGTGCTGATTCCACGCCCGCCGCTCCTCGAACGCTTCGTGTTCACGACCCGGGCCGCCGAGGCCTTTCAGCGCCGCGAACTCGCCGACGAGATTGTCGGCCAGCCACTCGCGGACCTCTGCCCGGAACTTCTGGACCTCCTCCACCCCTGTAGGCTAACCTACCAAGCACTTGCTTTGTTGCCCGGTCGACCGATGCGAGACGCGGAGCCTGTGGAGCGGCTCGAGGAGGAGCCGGGTGATGTACATCGGCCCGGTCGACCGATGCGAGACGCGGAACCTGTGGAGCGGCTCGAGGAGGAGCCGGGTGATCAGATCCGAAAGAGGCAACGATGACGACCGTCCCGCAGACGACTCCTGCGGTGTTGGACCGGATCGCACGCGAGCTACCCGAGCACGAAGCACTGGTCACCGCCGACAGGACCTTGACCTTCGGCGCGCTGCGCAACGAAGTGCGCCAGGCTGCCGCGGCACTGATCGACCTCGGTGTGGCTCCCGGTGACCGGGTGGCGATCTGGTCCCCCAACACCTGGCACTGGGTGGTGGCCTGCTTGGCCGCGCACTACGCCGGGGGCGTCGTCGTTCCGCTGAACACCCGGTACACCGCGAGTGAGGCCTCCGACATCCTGGCCCGCACCGAGGCGCCGGTGTTGATCGCCATGGGTGAATTCCTGGGCGCCGACCGTGTCGCCGATCTCGATCGGGCGGCGCTGCCCGCGCTGCGGCACATCATCCGCGTACCGGTGGACAGGGACGACGGCACCTGGGACGAATTCGTCGCGCGCGGAACCGATGTGGCGGCCGCGGACGCCCGCGCCGCGGCCGTCGCACCGGACGACGTCTCCGACATCCTCTTCACCTCGGGCACCACCGGCCGGAGCAAGGGTGTGCTGTGCGCACATCGGCAGTCACTGTCGGCGCCGGCGGCCTGGGCGGCCTGCGGCGAAGTGACCAGTTCCGATCGTTACCTGTGCATCAATCCGTTCTTCCACAACTTCGGCTACAAGGCCGGCATCCTGGCGTGCTTGCAAACCGGCGCCACACTCATCCCGATGCTCACCTACGACCCCGAGAAGACGATGCAGGCCGTCGCCGAGCATCGCGCCACCGTGCTGCCGGGACCGCCGACGATCTATCAGACCCTGCTCGACCACCCCCACCGCGCCGACTACGACCTGTCCTCACTGCGATTCGCGGTCACCGGCGCAGCCGTGGTTCCCGTGGTCCTGATCGAGCGGATGCAGTCCGAACTCGACATCGACATCGTCCTGACCGCCTACGGTCTCACCGAGGCCAGCGGTTTCGGCACGATGTGCCGCGCATCCGATGACGCCGTGACGGTAGCCACCACCTGCGGGCGGCCGATCGCCGACTTCGAGCTGCGCATCGCCGATACCGGCGAGGTGCTGCTGCGGGGGCCGAACGTGATGCTGGGTTATCTCGACGACCCGGCCGCCACCGAGGCGGCCATCGACAACGACGGCTGGTTGCACACCGGTGATATCGGGACCGTCGACGCGGCAGGCAATCTCAGCATCACCGATCGACTGAAGGACATGTACATCTGCGGCGGGTTCAACGTCTACCCCGCCGAGATCGAGCAGGTGCTGGCCCGCCTGGACGGGGTTGCCGAGGCCGCGGTGATCGGCGTCCCGGATGACCGGCTGGGTGAGGTCGGCAAGGCGTTCGTCGTCGTCAAACCCGGGTCGACATTGGACCAGGAGACGGTGATCGCCTACACCCGCGAACATCTCGCGAACTTCAAGACACCACGTTCGGTGGAGTTCCTCGACGTGTTGCCACGCAATCCGGGCGGCAAGGTCGTCAAACCGCAGCTGAGAGAAAGACGCTGATGGATCTCAATTTCGGGGACGAGGCGCAGGCCTTCCGCATCGAGGTACGGAAGTTCCTGACCGCTCACAAGTCCGACTTTCCCACCGAATCCTATGACACCGCAGAAGGTTTCGAGCAGCACCGGCGCTGGGACCGGATCCTGTTCGACGCTGGATTGTCGGTGATCACCTGGCCCGAGAAGTACGGCGGCCGCGACGCCACCCTGCTGCAGTGGGTGGTCTACGAGGAGGAGTACTTCCGCGCCGGAGCACCGGGGCGGGCCAGCGCCAATGGCACCTCGATGCTGGCACCGACTCTGTTCGCGCACGGCACCGAAGAGCAACTGGACCGGATTCTGCCGAAGATGGCCAGCGGTGAGGAGATCTGGGCGCAGGCCTGGTCCGAACCGGAATCCGGCAGTGACCTCGCCTCCTTGCGTTCCACCGCCACCAAGACCGATGGCGGCTGGAAACTCAACGGGCAGAAGATCTGGAGCTCACGTGCGGTGTTCGGCGAGCGCGCGTTCGGGTTGTTCCGTTCCGACCCGGAAGCGCAGCGGCACAAGGGCCTGACGTACTTCATGTTCGACCTGAAAGCCGACGGCGTGACCGTGCGGCCCATCGCTCAGCTCGGTGGCGACACCGGTTTCGGGGAGATCTTCCTCGACGACGTGTTCGTCCCCGACGAAGACGTGATCGGCGCACCCCACGAGGGCTGGAAAGCCGCCATGAGCACGTCGAGCAACGAACGGGGCATGTCGCTGCGCAGCCCGGCCCGGTTCTTGGCGCCGGCTGAACGCCTTGTCACGGCGTGGAAGCACAATCCACGGCCCGAATTCACCGACCGGGTGGCCGATGCGTGGATCAAAGCGCAGGCGTATCGCCTGCACACCTTCGGCACTGTCACCCGAGTGGCCGGCGGCGGCGAACTCGGCGCCGAATCATCGGTCACCAAGGTGTTCTGGTCCGAACTGGATGTCGACATCCACCAGACCGCGCTGGATCTGCGCGCGGCCGACGGTGAGCTGGCCGACTCCTGGACCGACGGTTACCTCTTTGCCCTCGGCGGCCCGATCTACGCCGGTACCAATGAGATCCAACGCAACATCATCGCTGAGCGGTTGCTCGGATTACCGCGTGAAAGCCAAGGACAGAAAAAGTGAATTTCGAAATCGACGAAGGACAACGCGATTTCGCCAGGAGTATCGACGCTGCGCTGGGGGCCGCGGATGTGCCTGCCGCGGTGCGCGCCTGGTCGGCGGGCGACACCGGCCCCGGACGTAAGGTCTGGGCCACCTTGGCCGACCTCGGCGTCACCGCCTTGGCGGTGCCCGAGGAGCAGGACGGTATCGGTGCGCACCCGGTGGATCTGGTGGTGGCTCTGGAACGGCTGGGACGCTGGTGTGTGCCGGGTCCGGTAGTCGAATCCATTGCCGTGGCACCGGTTCTGCTGGCCGGAGATGAACGCAACAGTGCCCTGGCCGCCGGTGAGCTGATCGCCACCGTCGCCGTACCCGGCGTCGCGCCCCGCGCCGTCGACACCGGATTCGCCGGGCTGATCCTGGTGGCCGACGGAGTGGAGGTACAGGAAGGCGTCGCCGGCGCGAGTCACCGCTCCGTCGACGTCAGCCGCACCCTCTCCGACGTCACCGCCACCGGCCAGTCCTGGACCGCCGACGTCGACCGCGCCGTCGAGTTCGGTTCGCTGGCCACCGCGGCGCTGTTGATCGGGGCCGGACAGGCCCTGCTGGACATGGCATGCGAATATGCCAAGCAGCGCAGCCAGTTCGGCCGGATCATCGGTTCCTACCAGGCCATCAAACACAAACTCGCCGATGTCCACATCGCGCTGGAGTTGGCCCGGCCGCTGGTCTACGGCGCTGCGTTGTCGCTGGGCGATGCGACGCCGGAGACGGCGCGTGATGTCAGCGCCGCCAAGGTGGCCGCCTCAGACGCGGGGCTGTTGGCGGCGCGCTCGGCATTGCAGACCCATGGCGCCATCGGCTTCACCGCCGAGCACGACCTGTCACTGTGGCTGCTGCGGGTTCAGGCGCTGCGTTCGGCGTGGGGCGACCCGGCCGGCCATCGGCGGCGCCTGCTGGAGGTCATCGATGTCTGACGAAAGAAAACTGCTGGTCCAGACGGTGCGGGATCTGGTCGGCAAACATGCCTCCCCGGCCGCCGTGCGCGCGGCGATGGACTCCGAGCGGGGATTCGACGAGAAGCTCTGGCAGCTGCTGTGCGAGCAGGTCGGGGTTGCAGCCCTGGTGGTACCCGAAGATCTCGGGGGTGCCGGCGGCGAACTCAGCGACGCTGCGGCCGTGTTGACCGAGCTCGGCCGCAACCTGGTGCCGACCCCGCTGCTGGGCACCATCCTGGCTGAGGTGGCCCTGTTGTCGGTCGCCGATCCCGATACCGACGCCTTGGAGGCGCTGGCCGCTGGTGAGGCCACCGGCGCCGTGGTGTTCGACGCCGATCACGTGGTGGGCGGCGATACAGCCGACATCGTGGTCGCTGTCGAGGACGGGCAGCTGGTTCGCTGGACGGAGTTCGCGGCGCACCCGCTGACGACCATGGACCCCACCCGTCGGCTGGCCCGCATCGATGCCGGGCAGCGCCAGCCCCTCGGCGCTGACCCCGGCCTGCTCGACGTCGCCGCACTCTTGCTCGCCGCCGAAGCTGTGGGGGCGGCCGCCCGGGCGCTGGAACTCACCGTCGAGTACTCCAAGGAGCGGGTGCAATTCGGCCGCGCCATCGGCAGCTTCCAGGCGCTCAAGCACCGGATGGCCGATCTCTACGTCAAGGTGCAGGTGGCGTCCGCTGTGGTGGAGGAAGCCGTGAACCAGCCGTCGCCGTCGACGGCCGCACTTGCATTCGTCATCGCCAGCGAGGCGTTGACCGATGTCGCGGGCGAGGCCATCCAGATTCACGGCGGCATCGCGATCACCGCTGAGCACGACATCCAGCTGTATTTCAAACGCGCGCACGGCACCTCGCAGCTGTTGGGCCCCGTGCGCGAGCACCTGCGTCGCCTCGAGCAGGACGTGCTCCAGATGGACGGGGACGTGCCCGTAATCTGACTACGGTGAAGACCGCGTTGCGGGCGGGCATTCCGCCGTTCTATGTCATGGACGTCTGGTTGGCCGCCGCGGAGCGCCAGCGCACCCACGGTGATCTGGTGAACCTGTCGGCCGGGCAGCCCAGTGCGGGTGCGCCCGGCCCGGTGCGTGCGGCGGCCGTGGCCGCCCTGAACAGTGATCAGCTGGGCTACAGCGTGGCGCTGGGCATCCCCGAACTGCGGGCGGCCATCGCGCAGTCCTACTCGACGGCGCACGGCCTCGACGTCGACCCGACGGACGTCGTGGTGACCACCGGCTCCTCCGGAGGCTTCCTGCTCGCGTTCCTGGCATGTTTCGACGTCGGTGACCGGGTGGCGGTCACCAGCCCCGGCTACCCCTGCTACCGCAACATCCTGACGGCACTGGGCTGCGAGGTGGTCGACATTCCCTGTGGACCGGAGACGCGGTTCCAGCCCACCACGGAAATGCTCGCGGCGGTGGATCCGCCGCTGGACGGCGTGATCGTCGCCAGTCCCGCCAATCCGACCGGAACAGTGATCGCACCCGAGGAGTTGGCCGCGATCGCCACCTGGTGTGCGGACACCGGAGTGCGGTTGATCAGCGACGAGGTGTACCACGGCCTGGTGTATCCCGGTGCGCCGCAGACCAGTTGCGCATGGACGACGTCGCGGGATGCGGTGGTGGTCAACAGTTTCTCGAAGTACTTCGCGATGACGGGATGGCGGCTGGGCTGGCTGGTGGTGCCGAAACCGCTGCAGCGGGCTGTGGATCGGCTGACGGGCAACTTCACGATCTGCCCGCCGGTGCTGTCCCAGCGGGCGGCGGTGGCCGCGTTCACCCCGGAGTCCGTCGCGGAGGCCGACAGCCACCTGCAGCACTATGGCAACAATCGCGACCGACTGCTGAACGGCTTGCGGCACATGGGGATCGACCGCCTGGCTCCGACCGACGGTGCCTTCTATGTCTACGCCGATGTGTCGCATCTGACCGACGACTCGCTGGGCTTCTGCGAGAAGCTGCTCGCCGAGACGGGGGTGGCGATCGCGCCGGGAATCGACTTCGACACGGTGCGCGGCGGGTCCTACGTGCGGTTGTCGTTCGCGGGCCCCACCTCCGACATCGACGAGGCCGTGTCACGTATCGGAGCCTGGATTTCGTGATTTCGGCTAGCGGGCCGACCAGCCGCCGTCCATCGTGTAGGAGGCGCCGGTGACCATCCCGGCCGCCGGCGAGGCCAGCCAACCGACCAGCGCGGCAACCTCTTCCGGCTCGACCAGGCGCTTGATGGCGCTCTCGGTCAGCAGGATCTTGGACAGCACTTCGTCCTCGTCGATGCCGTGTGTGCGCGCCTGATCGGCGATCTGCTTGGTCACCAACGGGGTCCGCACATAACCTGGGTTGACGCAGTTGCTGGTCACCCCGTGCGAACCGCCCTCGAGCGCAGTCACTTTCGACAGCCCCTCGAGTCCGTGCTTGGCGGTCACATAAGCCACTTTGAACTCGCTCGCACGCAGCCCGTGCACCGACGAGATGTTGATGACGCGGCCGAACCCCTGGGCGTACATGTGCGGCAGCGCCGCGCGGACCAACAGGAACGGCGCCTCCACCATCAACGTCTGGATCATCCGGAACTTCGCCGGATCGAACTCCTGGATGGGGTTGATGCTCTGCACGCCGGCGTTGTTGACCAGAACGTCGACGTCCAACGACAGCCCTTCGAGCGCGGTGACATCGAGAAGGTCCACCGCCCAAGCGGTCCCGTCGATCTCGTCGGCCACGGCCTTGGCGGCCGACTCGTCGATGTCGGCCACGGTGACCTTCGCGCCGCGGGTCGCGAGCTCGCGGGCACAGGCCGCCCCGATCCCACTGCCGCCGCCGGTGACCAGTGCCGACCTGCCCTGCAGCTCACTCATGCGTACGTCCTGGGTTCACCTTTGACGTCCTGGATGTCAGCGATGTCCAGCGACTTGAGATCGATTCCGTTGGTCTCCCGCACGAACACCACGGCGACCAGCGTCACCAGGCACGCCGCGGCGAGATAGATCGCGACCGGCACCGAGGAGTCGTAGATGTCCAGGAGCTTGACGGCGATCAGCGGCGCCAGCGAGCCGGCCACGATGGAGGTCACCTGGTAGCCCAGGGAGACACCGGAATAGCGCATCCGTGTCGGGAACATCTCGGCCATGATCGCCGGCTGCGGCGCGTACATCAGCGCGTGGAAGACCAGACCGATGGTGACCGCGGCGGTGACGACGACGTAGTTGCCGGTGTCCATCATCGGGAAGGCGAAGAAGCCCCATGTCGCGCCGACGATGGCACCGACCATGTACACCGGGCGCCGGCCGAAGCGGTCGGCCAGGTGCCCGACGAGCGGAACCACCGCGAAGTGCACGGCGTGCGCCACCAGCAGGTACCACAGGATCGACGAGGTGTCGGCGCCCACCTGCACCTTGAGGTAGGTGATGGTGAACGTGACCACCAGGTAGTACATGATGTTCTCGCCGAAACGCAGGCCCATCGCGGTGAAAACGCCCCGCGGGTAACGCTTGAGCACCTCGACGACACTGAACGACGTCGACTTGATCCGTTCTGCCTCTTCCTGCGCCTGGACGAAGATCGGTGCGTCGGTGACCTTGGTGCGGATGTAGTAGCCGACGAGCACGACGACGGCCGACAGCCAGAACGCAACCCGCCAGCCCCAGGACAGGAACGCCGCATCCGACAACGTGGACGTCAGCACCAACAGGACGACGGTGGCCAACAGGTTGCCTGCGGGCACACCCGCCTGCGGCCAGCTGGCCCAGAAGCCACGCTGTTTGTCCGGGCTGTGTTCGGCGACCAGCAGGACGGCACCACCCCATTCGCCGCCCACTGCGAAGCCCTGGATGAACCGCAGCGCCACCAGCAACCCCGGCGCCCAGTAGCCGATCTGGCCGTACGTGGGCAGACACCCCATCAGGAAGGTGGCTGCGCCCACCAGGATCAAGCTGAACTGCAGCAGCTTCTTGCGGCCGTACTTGTCGCCGTAATGCCCGAACACCACACCGCCGAGCGGCCGCGCGATGAAGCCGACGGCGTAGGTGGCGAATGCCAGGAAGATGGCGTTGAGCTCACTGGTGGTCTCCGAGAAGAACACCTTGCTGAACACCAGAGTGGCCGCGGTGCCGTACAGGAAGAACTCGTACCACTCCACAACGGTGCCGGCCATGGACGCCGCGACCACGCGACGCAGGCCGGTTGATATCGGCTGGCTCATCCCATCTCCCTCACTGTGATGCCCACCACAAACTCTGCTGAGTATTGATGCAGGTTCCCCTCTCCGCAATGACCAAACCCGCACCAACAATCTGCAAAAATGCAGAAATGCCTGGCACGCAGCGCATCAATGCCGACGATCTGCTGATCCTGCTCGCGGTCGGCCGCACCGGCCGCTACATATCCGCCGCCGACGAACTCGGGCTGAACCACACCACGATCGCCCGCCGCATCGGAGCCCTGGAACAGGGACTGGGTGGCCGGGTCCTGGCCCGGGTCGCCGGCAGCTGGGAGCTCACCGAACTGGGGCGCCAAGCGCTGGCCGCCGCCGAGACGGTCGAGTCGGCGGTGCGGTCACTGTCAGCACCCGACGGCGCCGAGCGCACGCTGGAAGGCGTGGTGCGGATGTCGGCGACCGACGGTTTCAGCGCCTACATCGCCGCACCGGCGGCGGCCGCCGTGCAACGTCGCCATCCGGGTATCGCCGTCGAGATCGTCGCGGCCACCCGTCGAGCCACCCAGCAGCGTTCCGGCCTCGACATCGAGGTGGTGGTGGGCGAGCCACAGGTGCACCGCGCGCAGGCCATCCCCCTGGGCGACTACCGGCTCGGGCTCTACGGCGCGACCGAGTACCTGGCCGCCCGCGGCGTACCGGAGTCCGTCGCCGACCTGACCGAGCATCGGCTGATCTACTTCATCGACTCCATGCTGCAGGTCGATGACCTGGACCTGGCCCGCACCTTCGCCCCGGTCATGCGGGAATCGGTCTCCTCCACCAACGTGTTCGTGCATGTCGAGGCCACCCGGGCCGCCGCGGGTCTGGGGCTGCTGCCCTGCTTCATGGCAGACCGGCACGAAGACCTGACGCGGGTGCTGACCCGCACAGTGGCGATTCAGCTCAGCTATTGGCTGGTGGCCCGCGCCGAAACGCTGCGCAGGCCCGAGGTCGGTGCGTTTGTCGACGCGATTCGCGCCCGTGTGCACGAACAACACGACGTGCTGCTGGGTATCAGGGGTTCATGAAATATCTGCGCACCGGTTCGGGCGCTCCGCTCCTGCTCATTCACGGCATCTCCCACCTGCACAACTGGGATCCTGTTGTTCCCGCACTGGCCCGGGAACGCGAGGTTTTCGCCGTGGACCTGCCCGGCTTCGGTAACAGTCCCCCGCTGGCCGGCGAGGTGACGATCGCCTCGCTCACCGATGCCGTCGAGCAGTTCATCACCGATCAGGGGTTGCCTGATGTAGACGTCGTCGGTAGCTCGATGGGTGCGCGGATGGCGCTGGACCTGGCCCGGCGCGGGCACCGCGGCGCCGTGGTGGCTCTGAACCCGGGCGGTTTCTGGTCCGAGGCCGAGGTCCGCTATTTCGGGGCGACGGTCATGCCGTCGATCGCGTTGGTGCGCCACATCCAACCGCTGCTGCCGGCCCTGGTGAGCAACGCGGTGGGACGCACCGCTCTGCTGACGCAGTTCTCCGCCAGGCCGTGGGCCCTGAGTTCGGATCTGGTGCTGCAGGAACTGCGCAATTTCGCCTCGTCACCGAGTATCCGCGACGCGCTGCGCGCACTGGTGCACGGCCCTCGACAACAGGGCGGGCCCGTGCACGACCGCGTGGTGATCGGGTGGGGCCGCAAGGACCGGGTGACATTTCCCCGCCAGGCCGCGCGGGCTCTGGAGTTGTTTCCGGATGCCCGGCTGCACTGGTTCTCCCGCTCCGGGCATTTTCCGCATTGGGATCAGCCCGCCGAGACCGTACGGCTGATCCTGGATTCCACCGGGTCTTCCTGAGCCGAAGTCTTGCGGTGCCACCGGTCGCCTGGTGCAGTCGGTGCATGCCGCATTTCGACTCTGATCACGGCCGGTTCTACTACCGGCACTGGGCTGCCACTGACCCGCGCGCCGCGGTGGTCTTCCTGCACGGCTTCGGCGAGAACACCTCGCTGTATCACCGGCTGGGCTTCACACTCAACGCCGCGGGGCTCGACCTCTGGGCCGTGGACCAGTTGGGTCACGGGCTGAGCCCGGGCGAGCGCGGGAACTTCGGCCGCATCGCAGACAGTGCGAGGCTGGCCGAGCAGCTGACGGGGCTGGCCGAGGAGGCAACCCCGGGGATTCCCCTTGTCTTGCAGGGGCATTCGTTCGGCGCGGCGGTGTCGTTGTCGATCCTGTTGGACAAGCCGGACCGGTATGTCGCCGCGGTGGTTTCCGGCGCCCCTCTGGTGCCGGTCCCCGAGCTGCTTGATGCGAACACCAGTTTCGAACTCGATCTGGCGTTGTTGTCGACGGACCCGTTCTACCTCGACGCGCTTGAGAACGACCCGCTGGGATTCGAAGATGCCGACGGCGGCGCGCTGGCCCGCGCACTCGACACCATCTGGGACAGCCTCGGCTCGACGCTGCCGGCTCTGACGGTGCCGACGCTGGCGGTGCACGGCTCGATCGACGCGATCGCACCGGTGGGCGCGGTCCGGGCGTACGCCGACCAGATCGACGCATTGGAACTGGTGGAGTTCCCCGGCGGCCGCCACGACATCCTGAACGAGTCGGTGCACCAGGAGGTGGCCGCCACCATCATCGAGTTCATCGACCGGGTGGTGGGCTAAGCTCGCCGGATGCTGCGACGGATTGGCATCCTCACCGGCGCGTGCGCGCTGATCGGCGGCGTGCTGGCCGCTCCTGTGTCGGCCGAGCCGATGCCGCCGTGCGAGTTCGGCCTGTCATTCCTGTGCAGCCTGCTGCCCATCGCGCCCGGCCTTGAAGGCGATATCGACCTGACCCACGATGTGCCGCCGGCGAACTCGCTGCCCGAGGATCAGGTGGCCGACCCGTGCGCGCTGGGGTGCATCTGACCGGCTACTTCCTTCAGTCCGGCCCTCTCTCCCCGACTCGTCCCTCGCCGGCTCGTCGACCGGACTAGAGCCAGGTGTCGGGTGTGGTGGCGGTGATAAACGCCTCCAGATCGTCACGCCACTGCGCGGGAGAATTCTTGTCGGGCTCGATACCGGTGTACTCGCCGCGGTAGAACAGCAACGGCCGCGGTTTGACCTTCGGCACCTCCGAGAGGGAGTGCACCGAGCCGAACACCACGAAGTGATCGCCGCCGTCGTGCACCGACGCCACCGTGCACTCGATGTGCGCCAACGCTCCCTCGATGATCGGCGATCCCAATTTTCCTGGGCGCCAGTCGATTCCGGCGAACTTGTCCGGCTCCTTCGAGCCGAAGCGTGCCGAGACCTGCTTCTGCTTCTCGGTCAGGATGTTGACACAGAACTGGCCGCTGGCCTCGATCGCCTGCCAGGAGCGCGAGACCTTGGTGGGGCAGAACAGCACCAGCGGCGGATCTAGGGACAGCGCGGCGAACGACTGGCAGGCGAAACCGATGGGCTGCTCGTCGGTGACGGTGGTGATGATCGTGATGCCCGTGCAGAACTGCCCCAGGACGTGGCGGAACGTCCGTGGGTCGATCCCCGGTGTGCTCATCAGGAGAAAGCCGTGGCTACTTGAAGCCGACGCTGAAGTCGTGCCCCCACAGGCTGACCGCGGTGCTCTCGCGGGCCACCCAGTTGTCGTCGTCGACTTCGAGCCCCTCGCAGCCGAACTCGATGTCGAACCCGCCGGGTGTCTTCATGTAGAACGACAGCATCTTGTCGTTGACGTGCCGGCCAAGGGTGGCAGACATCTTCACCTTGCGTCGCAGCGCACGGTCCAGGCACAGGCCCACGTCGTCGGCTTCACCCACCTCGACCATCAGATGGACGATTCCGCTGGGCGTCTCCCCCGGCATGAACGCGAGGCTGTGATGGCGAGGATTGACACCGAGGAAGCGCAGCCAGGCCGGCGCACCGTCGGCGGGCCGGCCCACCAGCTGAGGAGGCAGCTTCATCGAGTCGCGCAAGAAGAAGCCCAGCACGTCGCGGTAGAAGTGCAGCGTCTCGGCGTCGTCACGGGTGGTCAGGACGACATGGCCGAGCCCTTGCTCCTCGGTGACGAACGTGTGTCCGTAGGGGCTGACCACCCGGCGGTGCTCGAGCGCCACTCCGTGGAAGACCTCGAGCGTGTTGCCCGACGGGTCGTCGAAGATGATCATCTCGTCCACGCGACGGTCGGCCAGCTGCGTTGCGGTGGCCTCCTTGTAGGGGGTGCCCTCGACGTCCAGGCGTTGCCGAATGTCCTGCAGTGCCGCGGCATTCGCGGTCTCCCAGCCGGATTCCAGGAGGCGGTCGTGCTCACCGGGCACGATGATCAGGCGGGCCGGGAATTCGTCCATCCGCAGATACAGCGCCCCATCGGTCTCCCCCTTGCCCTCGACCATACCGAGGACCTTCAAGCCGTATTCACGCCACGCAGCGACATCGGTGGACTCGATGCGCAGATACCCAAGCGATCTGATCGTCATGACTCGGCTCCCAGGAAATCGATGGTGAGCTTGTTGAATTCGTCGAACTTCTCCAGCTGCGCCCAGTGTCCGCACTGTCCGAACACGTGCAGCTGAACGCGCGGAATCTGCTTGAGCGCCACCAGCGCACCGTCGAGCGGGTTCACCCTGTCCTCGCGCCCCCAGATGAGGAGCACCCGCTGGCGCAGCTTGTACACCTCGCGCCACATCATGCCGAGCTCGAAATCAGGTCCGGCGAACGACTTGCCCATCGCCTTGGTGGCGGCCAGCGATTCGGGGGTGCTGGCGATCTGGAACCGCTCCTCGACCAACTCGGGAGTGATCAGGCCTTGATCGAACACCATGATGCGCAGGAACTTCTCGATGTTCTCGCGCGTCGGGTCCTGGGCGAACCGGCCCAGCAGCTTGACGCCCTCGGTGGGGTCGGGGGCGAACAGGTTGACACTCAGTCCGCCGGGCCCCATCAACACCAACCGGCCGGCCCGCTTCGGGTTGTCCAGAGCGAAACGCACCGCCGTGCCCCCGCCGAGTGAATTGCCGACCAGCGCGGCTCGCTCGATGCCCAGATGATCGAACAGGTTCAGCAGCGCGGTGGCGCTGTAGCGGTTGTACTGCTCGTGCTCGGTGTGCTTGTCGGACAAGCCGTAGCCGGGCTGGTCGACGGCCAGGACGTGGAAGTGCTTGGCCAGCACCGCGATGTTGCGGCTGAAGTTCGACCAGCTCGAGGCACCGGGACCACCCCCGTGCAAGAGCACCACCGTTTGCGAATTGCCCACTCCCGCTTCGTGGTAGTGCAGCTTCATGTCCTCCCGGACCTGCGCATACCGCGAGGTGGACTCGAAGGTGATCTCTTGCTGCTGGGCGGCTTCGGCGGCGAAGGACGTCATGGCTCAGACCATCGTGTCTGCGGGCGGGAGACCGAACTCGTCGTTACCGAAGATCAGGTACGCCCGCTCGGGTTCGTTGGCGGCATGCACCCGGCCGGCGTGGGCGTCGCGCCAGAATCGCTGCACGGGCTGATCCAGGTTCAGCGCGGTGGCACCGGAGGCCTCGAACAGCAGGTCGATCGAGGCGATGGCGCGCGCGGTGGCACGCACCTGGTCGCGACGGGCGCGGGCGCGCAGGCTGAACGGAATGTCTTTGCCCGCGCTCAGCAACGCGTACTCGTCGCTGACATTGCCGGACAGCTGACGCCAGGCGGCGTCGATGTCGCTGGCCGCCTCGGCGATGCGGATCTTGGCAAACGGATCGTCCTTCGACTTCTCTCCCGCGAACGCCGCCCGCACGCGCTTGCCCTGATGCTCGACGTGCGCGTCGTAGGCCCCGTAGGCCATTCCGACGATGGGCGCCGAAATGGTCGTGGGATGCATTGTGCCCCAAGGCATCTTGTATACCGGCGCGGTGTTCTGCTGATAGCCGCCCGCGGTGCCGTCGTTCATCGCCTTGTAGGACAGGAAGCGGTGGCGCGGTACGAAGACGTCCTTGACCACCACGGTGTTGCTACCAGTCGCTTTGAGTCCCACGACATTCCACACGTCGTCAATCCGGTAGTCGGTGCGCGGGATCAGGAAGCTGCCGAAGTCGACCGGCCGCCCATCCTTGATCACCGGGCCGCCCAGGAATGCCCACACCGCGTGGTCGCACCCCGACGACCACTGCCAGGCGCCACTGACCTTGTACCCGCCGTCGACCACCTCACCGGCGCCCATGGGAGCGTAGGACGAGGAGACCCTGACCGTCGGATCATCACCCCAGACTTCTTCCTGGGCCTGCTGATCGAACAGCGCGAGGTGCCAGTTGTGCACGCCGATGATCGATGAGACCCAGCCGGTGGACCCACACGCGGTGGCCAGTCGTCGGACGGCTTCGTAGAACAGTGCCGGATCCGCCTGGAAGCCACCCCACTGCTCGGGTTGCAGCAGTTTGAAGAAACCCACCTCATTGAGGTCGTTGATGGTGTCGTCGGGCAGCCGGCGGAGTTCTTCGGCAGCTTGGGCGCGTTTGGCGATCAGGGGGAGCAGATCGTCGATACCGGCCAAGACCGACTGCGCGTCACGTTGTTGAATGGAAGTCACTGCATTTCCTCCCGAGGGGTGCGGGACCCGTAAACATCTGGGACCAAGACTAGAACACGTTACGATTTGTGTCGAGAACCGTGCACGTGCAGCGGCTGGACCTGCGAAGGTGCATTTCTGTAACCTGTTCTAGTTATTACCCGGCGATGAGGAGGGTGCAGTGGCGACGGACGAGCCGCTCGGCAGCCATGTACTGGAGCTCGAGATCGCCGACGTCATCGCCGAGACCGAGGATGCCCGGTCGTTGGTGTTCAAGGTCCCCGACGGTGCCGACGTACCGGTGGAACGGTTGCGGTACACCCCCGGCCAGTTCTTGACTCTGCGAGTACCCAGCGACCGCACCGGATCGGTGGCACGCTGCTACTCGCTGTGCAGCTCTCCGCACACCGACTCCGCACTGACCGTCACCGTCAAACGCACCGTCGAGGGATACGCTTCGAACTGGCTCTGCGACAACGCACACGCCGGGATGAAGATGCACGTGCTCGCCCCGTCGGGCACGTTCGTGCCCAAGTCGCTCGACGGCGATTTCCTGCTGATCGCCGCGGGCAGCGGTATCACCCCGATGATGGCGATCTGCAAGTCCGCGCTGTCGGAGGGCGACGGACAGGTGACCCTCCTGTACGCCAACCGCGACGAGAAATCGGTGATCTTCGCGGAGGAGTTGCGTGAACTGGCGGCGAAATACCCCGACCGGCTGTCAGTGATCCACTGGCTGGAGTCGGTGCAGGGCCTGCCCTCTGTCGCGGCGCTGACGCGGTTGGCGGACCCGCACACCTCGCGGCAGGCGTTCATCTGCGGGCCCGGCCCGTTCATGGCTGCCGCAGAGGAGGCGCTGCGGGCCCTCGGGATGCCCGACCAGCAGGTCCACATCGAGGTGTTCCGTTCCCTGGACACCGATCCTTTTGCCGCGGTCGAGCTCGAGGAACCCGAAGAGGGCGCAGAGGCGCCGGCCACCGCTGTGGTGACGTTGGACGGCACGACCCATGAGCTCAGTTGGCCGCGCAATGCCAAGCTGCTCGATGTGCTGCTGAACAAAGGCCTCGATGCGCCGTTCTCCTGCCGCGAGGGCCACTGCGGCGCGTGCGCGGTGTTGAAGAAGAGCGGCGAGGTCAGCATGGAGATCAACGATGTCCTGGAACCGTCGGATCTCGAAGAGGGGCTGATCCTGGGTTGCCAGGCGCTGCCGGCATCGGATTCCGTCGAAGTGACCTACGACGAATGACGACGGGATAGTTTCGTGCAGATGAAGCGGCTCTTGGCGATTCCCGCGGCGCTTGCTGCGGTCATGCTCGCGCAGCCCGCGTCGGCCGGCGCCGCCTCCGATTCGGGGATGTCGTCCTTCCCGGTCGACGCGGCAACCCAGGTGGAAATGCATGTCAACGCCAACTGCGTGCCCGCCGAAGCCAGGTGTTACTTCGACACCCAGGCCAACCTGATGACACCCACCGGGCCAACGGGATTTCCCGGCGACTTCTGGGCCCGGCAGACCATCACCCTGCGCAGCAACGATCGCAATGTCTGGCAGGAAGCCGAGTACAGCGCTCCGGCCGGAATGCCACGAGAGACCAAGGGCGCCAACCACAACAACGTTCTGTCCCGGATGCTGAAGAACCCGAGCGGTGTCGAGATCTCGGTGACCTATTTCGGCGGTGGGCCACTGGAGCGGTTCCGCGTGGACGGCAGTTCGGTGCCCACCGATTGGAAGACCGGCCGGCCCAACACCGCTGCCGACTTCATCGTCTGCTCCCAGATCCAGGTCGTCTACGGCGGGCACAACGTCACCACCCGCGGGGCGTGCGGCCAGACTTCGTTCTAGAAGCGCAGCTCGAGCCCCGTGTGCGTCGCACAGAACGCGAGGATTTCGGTGAGCCGCCGGGCGGACTCGATGGCCCCCTGCGCACCGTGGCCCTGATCGGCGTGCACCCGCAGCAGGATCGGCGCGTCGCCGGAGTGCACACTGTCGAGCTTGTCGACGAGTAACCGCGCATGGCCGGCCGGGCAGCGCGGGTCGTTGGCGCCGGCGATCACCAACGTCGGCGGGTAGTCGGCAGGTTGTGCGTTGACCACCGGGTCGATGGCCTCCATCCAGCTCCGCTCCGCGGGGATCCTCGGGTCGCCGTACTCGTCGCGACCGATGGCGTAGGTCAGTGCAGAGCGGTCCATGTTGACCAGGTCGGTGATCGGCACATCCGACACCACCGCGGCCCACAGGTCGGGGCGCTGCGTCAACGCGACCGCGGTGAGCAGGCCGCCGTTGCTGGCGCCGTAGATCGCGAGGTGCTCACTGCTGGTCCAGCCCAGCTCGATGAGTTTCTCGGCCACAGCGTAGAAGTCGTTGAAGGTGTTCTGTTTCTGATCGCGGTGACCGGCACGCCACCAATCGGCACCGTACTCACCGCCGCCGCGCAGATGTGCCAGAACGTAGATACCGCCGGCCTCCAGCCAGGCGGCATGGCCGTTGACGTACGCGGGCAGATTCGCCAGACGGAAACCGCCGTAGCCGGTCAGGAACGTCGGGTTCGGCCGGGTCAAGTCGAGGTCGGCGCGATGGATGACGTGTGCCGGGATCTCAACGCCGTCCGCGGAGACCGCGGTGAGGTAGCGGACGGTCATGTTCTCCAGGACCAACGCCGGGGCCTCCAGGCATTCCAGCCGTCGATCGCCGAGTTGGTAGCGGTAGATCCCCGGCGAGGTGGCGAGGTCGGAGTACAGGAACGTCAGCTCGTCGGTACCACGCGCGAACGCCGGCAGGGCCGGGTGAGCGGCCCGCTCGGTTACCGCTCCCACCCCGCCCCGTCCGGGCAACGGCACTTCGGTGCGCTCGCCGGTGGACAGGTCGATGACGTCGATCGCCGCGCTGCACTCACGTAGGCTCGCCACTACCATCGTGTCGCCGAAGATCTCGAAATCGAGCACGGTGTCCGCACTTTCGGCTAGCAGCTCCGACCAGGTACCTGGATCGCCGGAGGTGCCGAGCGGGACGCGCACGATGCGGTTGCGCGGCGCGTCGTTGTCGGTGAGCGCGTAGATCATCTCGTCGGCGATGACACAGCGGAAAACGCCGGGCACCCCTTCGAACACACGCATCACCTGAAGATCTTTGGTGATGAGATGGTCGACACGCACCTCGGTGTTGCCGGTGACGACGGCGACGTAGTGACCGTCCTTGGAGACCTTGGGAACGGGAAACGACAGGTCCTCCGGCAGCGGGGCCGCCCAGTCCGATGCCGGCTCCCCGAGGATGAACCGGCGAATCGGCATCCGCACGGTGTCAGCTGTGACATCCCTTGTGGCGCACCAGAATCCTGAACCATCAGGCAGCCATGAGGGCTCGAAGCAGACGTTCCACGGCACCTGGTCGGGCAAGCGCTCACCGCTGGCCACGTCCACCAGGAAGACCTCGTTGACCTCGGCGCCCTGGGCGGTGATCGAGTAGGCCACCACCGCACCGTCCGGCGACGGTGATACCCACCCCAGAGAGATCGGCAACCCATCGGCTGCGATATGGCCATTCGGATCGACCAGGATCCGCGGTCGGCCGTCGACGGCGTCACGGACAGTGATCGCGGGCAGTTCCGCGGTGGAGTCCAGGCGCGCCAGCTGAAACCAGAATCGGCCGGCCCGGATCGGCGTCCACCTGCTCGCGGCGTCCGAGTACCGCAGAACCGAGGCTTCGAGGCCGGCGAAGCCGTTGACCGCGTGCAGTGCGGCCACCGCCTCGGCGGAGCGTTGCACCTGCCAGTGCAGGGCGGCGGGGTTGTCGGTGCGCAGATCGATCACGGGGCTCCTCCCATCGAGGTGACAGCCCAAGTTTGTGTCGACCCAAATTATTTGTCAACACCCAAAGTTTTGCGTTTCACTTCGGCCAGGCTCGCTCCAGCCGCACGAACACCTCGTCCAGACGCTCGGCGATGTCGGCCGTCGTCCACTCCTCGGTGACCTCCGAAAGCAGGACCGACAGCGCCGCCACCGTCGCGTGGGCGGCCATTCGTGCCTGCAGGGCCGACCAGTCCGGGGCGCGGTCGGCGTACAAAGCCGCGAGCGTCTCTCCGGTGTCGTGGTTGATGCGCAGATACGAACCCCACAGTGCCGGATCGGATCGGACGGCCGTGAGAAAGCGCACCGTCTCGGCAGCCTCGAACACGGCGCCACTGTCGGCGCCGTCGCGAATCAGGTTGAGCAGCGCGGTGAACGGACCTTCGTCGGTGGGCCGCGTCGCCAGCAGCGTCGCCAGGTTGGTGGCGCTGGCCAGTTCGGCGACCACGGCGTCGAGCAGGTCGGATTTGGTCTTGAAATAGTTGAAGACGGTCGTGTCGGAGACACCGGCGAGCTCGGCGACCTCCACCATGGACGTGCCCGCGGCGCCGTCGCGTGTCATCAGCAGCTGAGCGGCTCGCAGGATCGCTTCGCGTGTCTGCTGGCGATTGCGGTCACGAAGACTCATCCGTGGCGTGGCACTGCCCCCACTGGTCGGCATCGTGTGAGCATAGGGTGCCAGAGGTTACCGCGGCAGCCCCAGCAGACGCTCGCCGGCGACGGTCAACAGAATCTGTTCGGTGCCACCGGCGATGGTCAGGCAGCGGGTGTTGAGGAAGTACCGCACCTCGGGATTGTCGACTAACCCGCCGCCGGGGGTCAGCTCCATGACCCGTTCGGCCAGCGCTTGCCGGTACCGCACGCCGACGAGCTTGCGCACACTGGACTGCGCACCCGGATCCCTACCCCCGACCGCCATCTCGGCGATCCGCTGATCGAGCAGCGACCCGATCTGCGCGGCAACGATCAACTGTCCCAACGAATCCTGTTCGGCCACATCCAGTTCGAGATCGCCTACGGCACCGATCAGATCTTCCATGCCCTTGTCGAGCTTGCCACCGCCGCCCATCGCCACACGTTCATTGGCCAGCGTGGTGCGGGCCAGCGGCCACCCGCCGTCGACCGGACCGATGACCAGTTCATCGGGTACGAACACGTCATCGAGGAATACCTCGTTGAACAGTGCCTCGCCGGTGATCTCCCGCAACGGCCGGATCAGCAGGCCGGGAGCGCTCATGTCCACGACGAAGTAGGTGATGCCCTTGTGCTTCGGGGCGTCCGGGTTCGTTCTGGCCAGACACACCGCCCAATTCGCCTTCTGCGCGTTGGAAGTCCACACCTTTTGTCCGGTGAGCAGCCAACCACCCTCGGCGCGAACGGCTTTGGTGCGCAGTGCGGCCAAGTCGGAACCGGCGCCCGGCTCGGAGAACAGCTGACACCAGTAGATCTCCCCGGACAGCGTGCCCGGGATGAACCGCTCGATCTGCTCAGGGGTGCCGTGCTCGAGGATGGTGGGCGCGGCCCACCAGCCGATCGAGATGTCCGGGCGGTCCACGTCCGCCGAGGCCAGCTCCTCGTCGATCAGCAGCTGCACCGCGGGCGAGGCTTCGCGGCCGAACGGCTTGGGCCAGTGCGGCGCGTAGAGGCCCGCCTCGGCCAGGGCGGCCTGACGTTGTTCGACGGGCAGGGCGGCGATCTCGGCGACCTCGGCCGCGATACCGGGCCGCTGATCCTCGACGTCGCTGAGATCGATGCCGAGCCGGCGGCGCACCCCGGCGGTGGTCAACTCGGCGACCCGCCGCGACCACGCCGCGCGTCCGCCCAGCAACTGGCCGATGGCGTAGGCCCGGCGGAAGTACAGATGCGCGTCGTGCTCCCAGGTGAAACCGATCCCGCCGAGGACCTGGATGCAGTCCTTGGTGTTGCGGATGGCGGCATCGATGCACGTGGTGGCGGCCACGGCCGCGGCAATGGCGAGCTGGTCGTGATCGGCCTCGTCCGCGGCACGCGCGGCGTCGGACGCGGTGATGGCAGCTTGCTCGGAGCGCAGCAGCATCTCGGCGCAGATGTGCTTGACGGCCTGGAAGCTGCCGATCGGCTTGCCGAACTGTTCCCGCACTTTGGCGTACTCGGTCGCTGTGGTCAGCGCGTAGCGCGCGATGCCCGCCGCCTCGGCGGCGAACACCGTGGCAACCAGGTCGCGAAACCGGGTGGCCGAGACCGACAGCGGGGTGGCCGGAGCCGATGTCAGCGTGACCCGGCCGAGTTGGCGGGAGAAGTCGGTGGGCGTCAGCAACTCGACGTCCACCCCGCCCGCGCGCGCGTCCACCAGGACCCACTGGCTCCCGGCGGGCACCAGCAGCACGGCGTCGGCGTCCGCGCCGAGCACGTGGTCGACGCTGCCGGAGACGGTGCCGTCCTCCAGCGTGAGGTCGGCCGTCAAGGCCAGCGCGGCGGCACGGTCGCCGCCGGCCAGGGCTTCCAGCAGCGTTGCGTCCTCGACCACCAGGGTGGCCACCGCCGTCGGGGCGACGGGACCGGGTACCAGCGCGGCAGCAGCTTCGTCGATCATGGCGCACAGGTCACCGATGCTGCCGCCGGCACCACCGGCCCCTTCCGGAACCGCCACGCTGAACAGCCCCAGTTCCGTCAGGCCGGCGAACACCGGCCGCCACGCGTCCGGCTTGCCCTGCTCGATGTCACGGATGGCCGCGATGGCGCCGGAACTGGCCGCCCAGCTACGCACAAGCTCCCGCGCAGCTAACTGTTCGGCCGCTCCCGCGCCAGAAACTCCAGACACCGCACACTCCTTGGTTTCGCAGCAGTTGACCGGTGCGGCCCACTAGAACGTGTTCTAATAGTGCCAGTGATCGCACGTCAAGTCGACCACTGTTGCAGCAGTACACAGACGACTCTCACGGATGTCTCGGGGGCGCGGGGGTGAGAATTTCAAGTCCGCGATGCGTATCGTTTCAATCGATACGTGAGAAGAAGGAGCTGTCGGCCGCATGTCCCAGGCCTCTATGCCAGCGCAAACCGCGTCAGTTCAGGCGAAAGCGGACCAGAAGTCCGCGGCACAACCGCGTGAGGTTCTGACGGTGGCAGTCCTGTCCGAGTCGGAACTCGGATCCGAAGCGCAGCGCGAGCGCCGTAAACGCATCCTCGACGCCACCATGGCGATCGCCTCCAAGGGCGGTTACGAGGCCGTGCAGATGCGGGCCGTCGCCGACCGCGCCGACGTGGCCGTGGGCACGCTGTACCGGTACTTCCCGTCGAAGGTGCACCTGCTGGTCTCTGCCCTGGGGCGGGAGTTCGAGCGCATCGACGCCAAGACCGACCGCAGCCCGGTCGCCGGCGGCAGCCCCTACGAGCGGCTCAACTTCATGGTGAGCAAGCTGAACCGCGCGATGCAGCGCAACCCGCTGCTCACCGAGGCGATGACCCGCGCCTACGTGTTCGCCGACGCGTCCGCCGCAGGTGAAGTTGATCACGTGGAGAAGATCATCGACTCGATGTTCGCCCGCGCGATGGCCGACGGTGAACCCAGTGAAGACCAGTTCCACATCGCCCGCGTGATCTCCGATGTGTGGCTGTCGAATCTGCTGGCCTGGTTGACACGACGCGCATCCGCTACCGACGTGAGCAAACGCCTGGACCTGGCGGTGCGACTGCTGATCGGTGACGGAGAGCACCCGAAGATCTGACCCGGTGAGCCTCCCCGAAGACCTCACCGCTGCCCTGACCCGGGTGGCGCGGGTTCCCCGACTGCTCGTCGCTTGCGACTTCGACGGCACCCTGGCGCCGATCGTCAACCATCCTGGTGACGCCCGTCCGCTGCCCGCGGCCGCCGATGCCCTGCGTGAACTGGCCACGCTGCCGGCGACGTCGGCGGCTCTGATCTCCGGCCGGGCCCTGGCGGATCTGGGCACGCTGTCCGGTCTGACCGGCGCGGTCCACCTGGTCGGCAGTCACGGCGCGGAATTCGAGACCGGTTTCGGCCATGAGATCGACACCGCGCTGCTGCAGACCATCACCGATGAGCTGACGGCCATCGCGGCGCGCCATCCGGGCGTCACGGTGGAACCCAAGCCCGCCAGCGTCGCCCTCCATGTGCGCAATGCCGCCCCGGCCGACGGGGAGGCCGCGCTGGCCGCTGCGCGTGCGGCGGGAACCGGCTGGAGCGCGCAGCAGACCGAGGGCAAGGCCGTCCTGGAATTCGCGGTGATCACCACCGACAAGGGGGAAGCGCTCGACATCCTGCGCGACCGCGACACCGCCGACGCCGTGGTGTTCTTCGGCGACGACGTGACCGACGAGAAAGCGTTCCGGCGCCTGCGCGGCGGCGATGTGGGGGTCAAGGTCGGTCCCGGTGACACCGCTGCCACTCACCGCGTGTCCACCCCCGAGGACGTGGCGGCCGCGCTGGAGTTCCTGCTGAGCCGACGCCGCTAGCCGGGCGGGCCGGCGGTGCGGCCACGGATCAGCTCGGTGGGCAACACGTCGATCACCGGCAACCCGTCCCGTGGCGGATTGTGTAGCAAAGCCCCTGCCCGCCTGCCCTTTTCGAAGCTCGGCTGCGACACGGTGGCCAGCCCGCGTTTGACGGCTTCGGGGATGCCGTCAAACCCGGTGACGGTGACCTGTCCGGGTACGTAGATACCGCGGGCCCTCAGGAAATCCATCGCCGACAGCGCCAGCACGTCGGCGGTGCACATCAACGCGGTGATGCGCGGATTGCGTTGCAGTGCCAGCTCGGCCGCGGCGCCGCCGGACGTCGGACCGTGTTCATAGCTCTCGATGACCGTCAGATTGTCCGGATCGAGCCCGGCCGCCGTCATGGCGTCCTGCACCCCGCCGATTCGCTCGCATTGCACGTGAAAGAGCTTGTCGGCCAGCCGATCCCGTTCCGCAACGGCGACCAGGCTGTCGGCTTTGCCGGGTTCCCGGCCGAGCCGCATCGTCAGCAGACCGATCTCCCGGTGTCCGAGCCCGATCACGTAATCGGCCATCTCGCGCATGGCGGCGCGGTCGTCGATACACACCAGCGACGTCCCAGGGACGTCGCGAGGCTGATCGACCAGTACCACCGGCAGCCGTCGGTCCAGCACCGACTGCAGGTACGGGTCGTCATCGGCGGCGGAGTAGACCACGAAGCCGTCCACTCCGGCCGACAACACCGCGCTGGCCCCCTCGGCCACACTGCGGCTGGGGCTGACCGCGACCAGCAGCAGCCCCTGCCCCACCTCTTCACACGATTCCGCCAGCCCGGCGACGAAGTTCAGCGCGGCGGGATCGCTGAAGGAATAGGTCAGCGGTTCGATGATGACCAACCCGACCGCTCCCGCTTTACGGGTGCGCAGTGACCGCGCCACCGGGTCGGGACCGGCGTACCCCAGTCGCTTGGCGGTGGCGAAGATCCGCTCCCGCAAATCGGACGACAGCTGGTCCGGGCGGTTGTAGGCATTGGAGATCGTGGTGCGCGAGACCTTGAGCTCGGCGGCCAGCGAAGCCAGAGTGGCCCGCCTGCGCGGAGCCGGACTTCTGGACATGCTCTGTGAGGTTAGTTCATGTGTCCGGCGGGCTCGCTCTTCGGCACCGCGCCGGTGCGCTGCGCCACCGACCACACCCCCAGCCAAACCAGGCAGACGATGGTGACGATGACGAAGCTCGGCGGAAGATCGAAGATCGAGGACACCACCAGACCGGCCCAGACGGCCAGCAGCGACAAGGCAGTGGACACCAGCATCGCCAGGACGGGCCGGGCCGTCAGCATGATCGCGGTGGCAGCCGGGGTGACCACGAGCGCGAACAGCAGCAGGGTGCCGACCGCCTGAACCGCCATGGTGATGGCCAGGCCCAGCAGGGCCATGAAGACGATCGACAACGCCCGCACCGGCACGCCCTTGGCTTCGGCCACCTCGGCGTTGACCGACGCGAACAACAACGGCCGGAAGATCGCCGCGATGGTGACCGCCAAGACGGCGACGAGCACCGCGAAGATCACGAGCTGCTCGTGGGTCACCGCCAGCAGATTGCCGAACAACACGTTGGTGACGGTGCTGCTGCTCTTGGTCGCCTGCGAGCTGAAGAACAGACCCAGACCGGTGGCCGCCGCCAGCACGGTACCGGTGGCGATCTCCCGTTCGTCGGCCTTCTTGCCCAGCGCACCGATGACGAGCGCACCGCCGATACAGAACACCCCGAGCCCCAGGGTCACGGGCACGCCGAGCAGGACGGCGCCGGTGGCGCCGGGAAAGCCGATGTGCGCCAGGGCATGTGCGGCGAAAGCCGTGTTCCGGACGACGATGAAGTACCCGATCAGACCCGCGGCCAGCGCCACGAGGGTGCCGCCGATCAGCGCGTTGCGCATGAACGCCGAGGTGAGGATCTGCCACCAGTTCTCCTGGTAGCCAAGCGCGATCACCTGTGTGGTCACCTACACGCTCCTCATGTACAGCTCACCCTGGGGCGTGTGCACCACCTGGATGGAGGTGCCATACAGGTGACTGAGCAGTTCTTCGTCCACCACTTCGTCCATCATGTCGAAGTGGGCGTGCCCGTCCAGCAGGTAGATGGCACTGTCGAGCACACCGAGCAGCGGGTTGAGATCGTGTGCCACCACCAGGATGGTGACACCGAATTCGTCGCGGATCCGGCCGAGCAGCCGGACGATCTCGCGCTGGTTGCGCAGGTCGATGGCAGCCAGGGGCTCGTCGAGGATCAGCAGCTGCGGATGGCTGACCAGCGCCTCGGCGATCGCAACACGTTGTCGCTGGCCCCCGGAGAGCTCGGAGAGTCTGCGACCGGCGAAGTCGGCGGCCCCGACCGCGGCGAGGGTCTCCATCACCCGGTGCCGCTGGTCGGCCGTCGGACGCGCGAAACCCCAACGGTTACCGATCAGGCCCAGCATCACCGCGTCGGACGCACGCACCGCGTTCCCGGCCGCTGCGGCGTAGTTCTGCGGGACATAGCCGATCAGGTCGGTCGCCTGGCCCGCCGGACGGCCGAGCACACGCACGGTGCCGGAGGCCACCCGCAGCAGGCCCAGCACCACCTGGAGCAGGGTGGTCTTGCCCGAGCCGTTCGATCCGATGACCGCGGTGATGCCGCCGGCGGGTATGTCGAAGGTCCCTTCCGACCAGATGAGCCGGCCGCCACGGACCACGCTGACATCCGCGAAGGACAGCGCGGGGGTGTCAGACCCCGACACCGAGGGCCTTGGCGAGTGCGTCGAGTTGTTGCACCTGCCAAGCTTCGAACGAATCGGCGCCCGGCGGCACGGTTTCGGTGACTTCGACCACCGGGATGCCCGCGCTTTCCGCGGCGGCCCGGAGCTGATCGGGCACCGAGCCCTCGGTCTGGGTGTTGTAGATCAAGACATCGGCGCCCTTGTCGCCGAGCAGACGCAGGAAGGCGTCGAGGTCGGCCGGGGACGGGTCGGTCTCATTGGCCGAGGAGGCCTGATAACCCTGGGGCGTGACATTGGTCAGGCCGGTCGCGGCCGCCATGTCATCGAAGACGCTTTCGGTTGCCGCGTAACGTTTTCCGTTCGATTCGGCCTTGAGCTTCTCGATGGTGTCGGTGTAGGGCTGCAGCGCGGTGGTGAAGTCCTCGCGACGGGTGTCGAAGTAGTCGGCCGCGTCGGGCGCGAGCTTGCCGAGCTCGGCGGTGACCGCGTCGGCCAGCGCCGTCACTGCCGTCGGGCTGTACCACGCGTGCGGGTTGACTCCGCTGTCTGCGTGGTCGTGATCTCCGCCTTCGTGAGCGTGGTCTTCCTCGGACGATTGCAGCGCGGCCACCACGGGTGCATCGGGTGCCGATGTCGACGCCAGTTTGGTCGCCCACTCGTCGTAGTGGCCGCCGTTGACGACCACCAGTTGGGCCCCTTCGAAGGTCGCGGCATCCGAGGGGGACGGCTCGTAGTCGTGCGGGTCCACCGACGAGGATGCCAGCACGGTTTTCACGTTGGCGCAGGCGCCACCCAGATCGCTCACGATGTCGCCCCACTGATCGACGCTGACGACGACCTCGACCGGGGTGACGGGGCAGTCGCCGGCGGCTGCCTGCGCGGAGGTTCCGGTGGAGTCGCCGGAGTCGGCGCCGCCGGAGCATGCCGCCAGAGCGAAGGGTGCGGCCAAGACCGCGACCGCGAGAAGACCGGCGCGCGCCGCCCTCAGAGATGCCATGCCGGTAACGATAACCGTTTGCAGTAGAGGTCGCCTAACCGAAGGTCCTTATTGGTAATGATTACCATTAAGGGATGACCTCTCCCGACCTTCTGCCCGTCACCGTCCTGTCCGGATTCCTGGGTGCCGGAAAGACCACCCTGCTCAACCACATCCTCGCCAACCGTGACGGCCGTCGCGTCGCGGTGATCGTCAACGACATGAGCGAGATCAACATCGATGCCGCGCTGATCGCCGGCCAGGGCCACCTCGACAGGACCGAGGAGAAGCTGGTGGAGCTGACCAACGGTTGCATCTGCTGCACGTTGCGCGAAGACCTGGTTGAGACCGTCGGCGCGCTGGCCCGGCAACACCGGTTCGATCAGCTGGTCATCGAATCCACCGGAATCTCCGAACCCATGCCGGTGGCGGCGACGTTCGAGTGGGAGTTCGACGACGGGTTCCGGCTGGGCGACCTGGCGCGGCTGGACACCATGGTCACCGTGGTGGACTGCTCGACGTTCCTGCCCGAGGTCGTGCGCGGGCAGACGTTGGCCGAACGAGACCTCAGCGCGGGCGACGGCGACGCCCGCAGTGTCGCCGATCTCCTGATGGACCAGGTGGAGTTCGCCGACGTGATCCTGCTCAACAAGACGGACCTGGTGAGCCCGGCGCATGTGGGCGCGGTCGAGACGGTGGTCCGTCGGCTCAACCCGCGGGCGACCCTGCTGCGCACCGATCATGGTGTGGTCGAGCTGAGCGAGGTCCTGTCCACCGGCCGCTACGACCCCATCGCGGCGGCGGAAGCGCCCGGCTGGGACGAGGAGATCGCCGACGGCCACACCCCGGAAACCGAGGAGTACGGCATCGGATCGATGACATTCCGCGCCGACCGGCCCTTCCACCCACAACGGCTGGCCGAGATCCTCGGCCAGCTTCGAGGGGTGTTGCGCAGCAAGGGTTTCTGCTGGATCGCCAGCCGGGCGGACATCGCGGCCATCTGGTCACAGGCCGGTCCGAATCTCGTCATCGAACCGGCACAGTTCTGGTCCACCACAGACATCAGCCCGGGCCAGGAGATCGTGCTGATCGGCCTACGGCTGGATCGTGTGCGCGTCGACGAACTACTGCGCTGGGCACTGCTGACCGACGACGAAGTCGTCCAGGGTCCGGCCGGGTGGGCCGGCTATCCCGACCCACTTCCGGAATGGGGAGTCACGCACAGCCATTCACACTGACACCTGGTTCAGGCGACTGGTCGCGCCAGAACGCCCAGCGCTGCACGGGCAGCGCTGGGCGTCTCGCGCATCGGTCAGTGCTCGTGGCCGACAGGCCCGTTGAGCTCATTGGGGGTGTTCGGCAGTGTTCCGGTCTGCGTCACCTCGCCGGTCTCGATGTCGACGACTTTGATCTCCTTGGCCGCGGGGTCGGTGACGTAGACGTCGTGGCCGCGGACGAACACGGTGGGTTGGGGTTGCTGCCACTCGTCGGGTTCGGTCCACGGCGTCACCACGTCGATGCTGCGGATGTTCTGGGCGGTCGCCGGATCGAACACATGCAACTTGCCGTCGGTGCCGAGCATCAGCGCTTCGGCGTGCGGACCGCGGGCCAATGACCTGAACGAGTAGCTGACGCCCTGGGGCATGGGTACCAACCTCAGTTGGTTCGTCGTGGTGTCGACGAGGGCGAACTGGTTGGGCCGTTCCAACTCCGCATCCGGGTCCACCTTGTAGTCGGTGAGCGCGACCGGCGAGTCCGGATGTCCCTTGATGTTTCCGGTGCGGCCGTAGGGATCCGGGCTCGGGATCTTCGTGAAGGCGCCGGACTTGAAGACGACCGGACCGTTCTCGCAACCGAACACGACGGCCTCGTCGGCGACCACGGTCTCACCGTGCAACCCCGGGCAGTCCTCGGTGCGGGCGATCTCCTTGCCACTGGCGTCCATCGCGATCGCGCCGGTCCGCCCGTCCTCGGTGCCCTCACTGATCAGCCGGGTGCCGTCGGCGAGCACGACCGCGACGCCGTGATGCGCCGCCGTCGCAGTGAACTTCTCGGTTGGCGGCGTACCGCCGGCCGACAGGTCGTGCGGATCGAAGATCGTCGCCTCGCCGGTACCGTCGGCGAAGAGCACGGTGTTCTCCCCGTGCACCACCACGTGCCCGGGTTCCGGTGCCGGGAAAACGATGTCGGTGAGGGTGCCTGTCGTGGCGTCGAGCACCTGGAAGCCCTCACCGGTGGAGACCATGACATGACTGTCGTCGCCGGCGGGGTTGATCCGCAGGAAGCCTTCCAATGGAACGTCGGCCTTGACCTCCAGGGTCTCGCCATCCAGCACGGCGATGCCACCGTCGTAGGTCACCGCCACCGGCTCGTTGACGGTGACCTCGGCGGGCGCCGCCGACGAGGTGGCCCCGGCAGCCGGCGTCTCCGACGTCTGCTCGGCGCTGTCGCTGCCACCGCATGCGGTGGCCACGAGCGCGGTGAGGACCGCCCCCGAGACGAGGGAAAGGGGTTTCAGTGGTGACATCAATTCTCCTTTTTCATTGTGAAGCAGCCTGTTTCAGGACAAGCCGGCGATGATGGTGTCGGTATTGGTGGCCATCATGTCGAGATAGGTGCCGGCCTCAGAGCCGGGTTCGTCCAGCGATTCGCTGTACAGCGACACCACGTCGACGTCGAGGCCGGACTGTGAAGCAAGGGCCCTGGCCAGCCGGTCAGGCTGCGACGTATCGACGAAAATGGTTGTGACACCGGCTTCCCGGATGGCTCCGGCCAGCGATTCGAGATCCGACGGCGCCGGTGAAGCCAGCGTCGTGCCGCTGGGAACGACGGCGCCCACCACCTCGAGCCCATACCGCTGCGCCAGGTAGCCGAGCACGTGATGGTTGGTCACCAGTGCGCGACGGTCTGCCGGAAGCGCCGAGAAGCGTTGCGCCATCGTCGTCGCCAACTCACGCACCTGCCCCCGGTACGCCTCGGCGTTGGCCGAGATCTGCTCCGCACTCTGCGGAAGCTGCTCGACCAAGGACGCTTCCATGGCGTCGACTCCCGCGGTCATCCGCAAGGGATCCATCCAGAAGTGCGGATCCGGCGCACCCGCGGAATCGCCTTCGGAGAACGAGATTGCGTCGGCATGCTCCCCCACCGCCAGCGCCGGCACCCCTCGCTTCGCGGCGGCGTCGACGTGGTGCTGTACACCCTCTTCGAGTCCGAGTCCGTTGTAGATGATCAGATCGGCGCGGGAAACCGAGTCGGCCTCCTGGGCGGACAATTCGAACGAATGCGGGTCGGCATTGCGTTTCATCAACACGGTGACGTCTGCGGTGTCCCCGACGACGTTGCTCACCACGTCACCGAGGATGTTCGTCGTCACGACGATATGGGCTTCACCGGCCTGCGAGGAGTCGTCTGCGCACCCGGCCACGACCAGTGCCACTGCCGCCAACGCGGCCCACCAGCGCCTCATCGGCCCGTCTCCACCATCAGATCCGGCGTCACCGCAGTGCGAAGGGTCCGCGCCAACCGCAGCCCGTCGCGATAGTCGACCTCGTAGACCACCTGCGCGGCAGCATCATTGATGTAGGCACGGTCGGTGTCCACATCGATCACCGGAGTCGGGGTACCGGCTGGAAGTCCGTCGGCGAACAGAGCCAGATCAGCGGTCTGCGTGCCGGTGGTCATGTCGAACACCCGCAGCGAACCGTCCCCGGTGAGTGCCAACACCTGACCGTCACCGGCGGACGTCGCCGCAACGGCGCCCGGCACCGACACCACCTCCCAGGTCCGCTTCGTGCTGTCGAGCAGCCACACCTGGTCCCCGTCGCGGCCCACCAGGGTGCCCTCCCGCCCCCGGTTCTCCAGCGGGCCCAGCACCGGGCGTTCGCCCGCGGGGAAGGGAATGGCCGTCGCTTCAGGCGTACCGGCCGCGACGACGCGGACCGCTCCGTCGCGACAGGTGAGCACGACAGCACTGCGGGTGGCCGTCGCGCCGCCGGCGTCGGCGCACGGCACCGGCAACACCGTCACGTCGCCCTGGTCGTCGACCACGTGGAGCTCACCGGTGTCCCCTGCCACCACCAGTGCGCCGCCATAGGGCGCCACGACACGGGCGCCCGCCAGATCCGGCGCGGCCTCCGGCGATTCGATTCGACCTTCCGCCAGGGCTTTACGGTCAAGCAGTGTGGGCGGTTCCTCCGGTGCGTGCAGTGCCACCACACCGTCGTCGGCCGTGATCTCCACCGCGCCGAAGTCGCTGTTCCCCGCTGTCGACGGTGGCTTGGCGTAGTAGTGATTGTGGTCGCCGTGGTAGTAGGTCCAGGCGCCGGAATCGATGATGGTGGTGCTGTTCTCGCCGACCAGGTATCCGTACCGGCCGTCGCCGAGAAGGCCGCGCACCGGTCCGAATTCCCCGATCGTGACTCCGGTTTCATCGAAGGCGTCGAGAACTTCGGTAGCCCCGGTGCCGGAATCGACGACGATCAGGCGCGTGGGCGCGTCGGCCAGCTCGATGACATCGGGTGAGGACTTGTTGTGCTCGGCGCCTTCGGTCGCCATCGCCGGTGAGGACGTGGGCGGCTGCTCTGCGGCTGCGCAACCGACCACAGTCGCGGCGGCCACCGCCACCACCGCCGTCGACCGCAAACGCGTCGACAGCGCCTTGACTGACAAAGAGACGAAGAACAACGCCACCGCGGTGATCGCGATGGTGGCCCCGCCCGCGGTGGAGGCGTGCCACGAGACCACCAGACCGATTGCCACAGAAGCGGATCCGATGAGTGCGGCACCCGCCATGATCGCGGGTACGCTGCGGGCCCACACCAGCGCGGCCGCCGGTGGTGCCACCAAGAGTCCGAGCATCAGCAGCGTTCCGACCACCTGGAATGACGCCACGATGGCCGCTGCCATCAGTACGGTCAGCGCCGCCACCGCCATGCCGGGCCGCAGACCGAGGGTGGCCGCTTTGCGAACGTCGAAGGTGGCGGCTACGAAGGCGCGTCGGCCCATAAAAGCCACCGTCGCGATGCACACCAGCGCCAGCGTCAGTCCGATCAGGTCGGCAGTGGTGGCGGCCAGCACGTCGCCGAAGAGCAGCGCGGTCAGATCGGTGGCGAAGCTTCGGGAGTGCGACACCACGATGACGCCCAGTGCGAGCATGCCGACCAGCAGGAGCCCGATGCTGGTGTCGGCCGAAAAGCGTTTCGACGAACCGAGCGCCGAGACGCCGTAGGCCATGGCCAGCGCTGCGACCATTGCTCCGAACACAATGTTGCCGCCGACCATCGACGCCAGCGCCACCCCGGGCAGCACACCGTGCGCCATCGCGTCACCGAGGAAGGCCGCACCGCGCAACACCACCCAGGTGCCGACGATCGCACAGATCAGTGTGACCACCAGACCGGCTACCAGCGCGTGCCTGACGAGGGTGGATTCGAACGGTTCGGTCAGCCAGTCCAGCACGGGCTAGACTGTAACCGCCAATGATAATCATTACCAATTAGGTGTTGTGCATGTACAGCAATGCGGTGACGCTGACGTCAGTGTCGTTCGGATACAACGATGTTCGTGTTCTCACCGATTTCACGACTCACATCCCAGGCGGTTCGACCACCGCGATCGTCGGCCCGAACGGTTCTGGCAAATCGACGGTGCTCAGCCTGATAGCGGGCATCCTGCGGCCGGCGCGCGGCACGATCGACCTCGATGGCGCGCGGGAGGTGGCATTGGCGCCGCAGCACAGCCAGGTTGCCGAGAACTTCCCGATCACGGTCGCGGAGGCGGTGTCCATGGGCCGGTGGCGCAAGCTCGGGCTGCTGAAACGAATGAAAGCCGACGACCACCGCATCGTCGATCACTGGATTGGCCGCCTCGGTCTCGACGACCTGCGTCAGCGCCGCATCGGTGAACTCTCCGGCGGTCAGCGCCAAAGGGCCCTGGTGGCCCAGGCATTCGCCCAGCAGGCTCCCATCACAGTCCTGGACGAGCCGACCACCGGTATGGACGCCGAGTCCAGGGGGCAGGTGATGAAGGGGATCCGCGAGCTGGTCGAAGCCGGCCGCACAGTGGTGCTGGCCACCCACGATCGTGAGCTGGCCGACGAGTGCGACACCTGCGTGGCCCTACCCTAGGGGCATGGCCGCCATAGACCTGAACGCCGACCTCGGCGAAGGCTTCGGAATCTGGGAACTCGGCGACGACGACGCCATGCTGGACGTGGTGACAAGCGCCAATGTCGCCTGCGGTTTCCATGCCGGTGACCCCGCCAGGCTGGCCCGGACATGTCGCGCTGCGGCTGATCGCGGCGTTCGGATCGGCGCCCAGGTGAGCTACCGAGATCTCGCCGGCTTCGGCCGACGGTTCATCGACGTCGAAGCGGCCGATCTGACCGCTGAAGTCATCTACCAGGTCGGCGCACTCGACGCGCTGGCCCGCGTGGCCGGATCTCGCGTCAGCTACGTCAAACCACATGGCGCCCTGTACAACTCGATCGCCGGCCACCGCGCCCAGGCGCGGGCCGTGGCAGCGGCGGTGCATGCTGTCGATCCCCGCCTGCCGGTGCTCGGCCTGGCCGGTTCGGCGTTCTTCGAGGAGGCGCAGCGGCTGGGTCTGCGCACCGTCGCCGAAGCCTTCGCCGACCGCGCCTACACCCCGGAGGGCAGGCTGGTCTCCCGACGCGAGCCGGGCGCGGTACTGCACGACCCGGAGGCGATCGCCCAGCGGGTTGCGGACATGGTCGACAGCGGCGAGGTGGACGCCATCGACGGCCGCCGCATCACCGTTGACGTCGAATCGGTGTGTGTGCACGGCGACTCACCCGGTGCGGTACAGATCGCCCGTGCGGTGCGCGACCGCCTGACCTCGGCCGGGGTGGCGCTGACGCCCTTCGTGTAGCGGACGCCCGACGTTCGCATGGACCTGATGTGATTCCCGCCGCCCGATCCCTATGCCTACTGACCCTCAGCCGTAGAGTCGTCTGGTGCGACTACGCCCCGGCCGACCCGAAATCTCGCGGCACGCCGCGAAGTTCGCCGTACCGGCAGCATCAGCACAGTCACCGGTGACGGTCACCTGGATGGGCGTGTCGACGCTGCTGGTAGACGACGGTGAATCGGCTCTGCTCACCGACGGATTCTTCAGCCGGCCCAGCTTGGCCAAGGTCGGACTCGGCCGCCTCGCGCCCTCGGCACCGCGCATCGACGGCTGCCTGGCCCGGGCCGGGATCACTCGGCTGGCTGCGGTGATACCGGTACACACCCACTTCGACCACGCGCTCGACAGTGCCGCCGTCGCCGAACGCACCGGAGCCGTGCTGATCGGTGGCGAATCAGCGGCCAACATCGGCCGTGGCCACGGGCTGCCCGA
The DNA here is from genome assembly GCF_057656995.1 of Mycobacterium sp. Soil_C_30. Taxonomy (NCBI): domain Bacteria; kingdom Bacillati; phylum Actinomycetota; class Actinomycetes; order Mycobacteriales; family Mycobacteriaceae; genus Mycobacterium; species Mycobacterium sp. Soil_C_30. The sequence goes on from NZ_JBDGJH010000023.1 coordinate 93,746, forward strand.
GCACCGCATCCAGGTGGCGACGTCCGCAGCGCCGATCGACCTCGGTCCTCACGAGGTGACGCTCATCGCCTCCCACCACTGCCCTCCGGACCGCTTTCCCGGCGCCATCACCTCTCCGGTGACGACGCCGGCGCGGGCGTCGGCGTACCGGTGCGGTGAGGCCTGGTCGCTGCTGCTGTGGCACCGGCCCACCGATCGCCGGCTGTTGATCCAGGGCAGCGCCGGTTACGTTCCCGGCGCACTGGCGGGCCGTCGTGCCGAAGTGGCCTACCTGGGGCTCGGCCAGCTCGGCGTCCTGCCCGAGTCGTACCTGCGCGAGTACTGGGAGCACACGGTCCGTGCCGTCGGCGCGCGCACGGTCATCGGTATCCACTGGGACGATTTCTTCCGGCCCCTGTCGAAGCCGTTGCGGGCGTTGCCCTTTGCGGCCGACGATCTGGACAACTCGATGCGCGTGCTACAGCGCTTCGCCGACGCCGACGGGGTGTCGTTGTTCCTGCCCACGGTGTGGCGGCGCGAGGACCCCTGGGCTTGACCATCACGCTGATCGTTTCCCTGGCGCTGCTTGCTGCCGTCCTCGGCTTCGCCATCGCGCGACCGAGAGGTTGGCCCGAAGCGATGGCCGCTGTGCCTGCCGCGCTGTTTCTCGTCGCGATCGGTGCCGTGTCCATGGACGACGCCCGAGCCGAGATCGAGCGATTACTGCCAGTGGTCGCCTTTCTGGCCGCGGTGCTGGTGCTTGCGAAGCTCTGCGATGACGAAGGGCTGTTCCAGTCGTTCGGTGCGCTGATGGCCCGCGCCAGCGCCGGGGCGCCGCCGCGGCTGCTGCGCCAGGTCTTCGTCCTGGCCGCCGCCACCACTGCGGTGTTGTCACTGGACGCGACGGTGGTCCTCCTGACCCCGGTGGTGCTGGCCACCGCCGCCACGCTGCGGGTGCCCGCCCGCCCCCACGCCTACGCGACGGCCCACCTGTCCAACACGGCGTCGCTGCTGTTGCCGGTGTCCAACCTGACCAACCTGCTTGCCTTCGCCATGCTGGATCTGTCGTTCGTCGAGTTCACCGCGTTGATGGCCGCGCCGTGGCTGGTGGCCATCGCCGCGGAATACGTGATCTTGCGTTTCGTCTTCCGCAGGGACCTGGCGCCCGTCGCGGACGGTGCGCCCGTCGAGAAACCCGAGCAGCCGATCTTCGTCCTCGTGGTGCTGGCGCTGACACTGGCCGGTTTCGCCGGCACCTCCTTCCTGGGTGTGGACCCGGTGTGGGCGGCGCTGGCCGGAGTTCTGGTCCTCGGTATCCGCAGCCTGGCCCAGAAACGCAGTACCGTGGCCGGCATCGCGCAATCGGCGAACGTGCCGTTCCTGGCGTTCGTGCTGGCGCTGGGCGTGGTGGTCAAGGCAGTGACGGATGCCGGCTTGGAATCGGCGATGGATCGGGTGCTCCCGTCGGGTACCGGTCTGGTTGCACTTCTCGGATACGCCGCCGTCGCCGCCGTGTTGGCCAATCTGGTGAACAATCTGCCCGCGGTGCTGGTGCTGCTGCCGCTGGTGGCGGCGGCCGGACCCGCCGCGGTGCTGGCAGTCCTGATCGGTGTCAACATCGGGCCCAACCTGACCTATGTCGGGTCGCTGTCGAACCTGCTGTGGCGGCGGGTTCTGACCAGCCGCGGCGCCGCCACCAACGCCGTCGAGTTCAGCCTGCTCGGTCTGCTCACGGTGCCCGTGACGCTGGTCGCGGCGGTGGTGGCGCTGTGGGCCGGGGTGGAACTTCTGGGCGTCAGCTGATTCGTTGGTACGCGCGCGGCAGCGGCAAGCCCAGCTCGCTCATCACCTGACGCAACAAGGTCGGGTAGTCGGTGATGATGCCGTCGACTCCCATCGCGATCTGGGCACGCATCTCGTCCGCGTCGTTGACGGTCCACGGGACCACCGTGAGGTCGTGGCCATGTGCCCGTTCGACGAGTGCAGGATCCACCAGTGCGTAGTTGGGCGACAAGATGTTCGCACCGGCCTGCATCGCCGCGTACACCGGGTCGTTGTCTGCCTGCGCGGGATCGATACCACCCAGCCACGGCGAGCCCGGCACCCAGGTGGTGTCGTCCCAGAGGGCGACCAGCGGGATCGACGGTTCGGCGGCACGCACCATCGGCAGGGTGCGCCAGTCGAAACTCTGGATCTCGACCTGGCCGGTCTTGCCCGCGGCACGCACCGCGGCCAGGATGACGTCGACGAATTGCTGTGGCGGGGCCGAGTTCTCGGGCTTGTCCGCCTCGACCTTGGTCTCGATGTTGTAACGCACGTCGGCACCGTAGGAATCCGCCAGCGCGAACACCTCCGGCAGGGTGGCGATTCGATTACCGTGCACCACTTCGGCATTCGGGTAGGCCGGCAGCAGCTTGCCGCAGTCCAGGGTGCGCAGTTGCGCGGCGGTCAGGTCGACCACGAGCTTGCCGACGTACGGGTACTGCGGATCACCGGGGAAGGCCGGGGCGGTGTCGGAGCACTTGTCGGCTTGGATCACCGGGTCGTGCCACACCATCGGCTGGCCGTCGGCGGAGATCACGATGTCGAGTTCGAGTGTGCTGACGCCGAGCTCCAGCGATTTGGCGAAGGCGCGCAGCGACTCTTCGGTGGTCTCACCGCGGCCGCCGCGGTGTGACTGCAAGTCGAACTCCCCTGGCTCCGCGTACGCTTCGGGAGCCGAGGACAGGGCGAACATCAGAGCCGCCAACGCGGCGAGGGTACGCACACCATCGACGTTAGCCGCGATCAGCCGTAGAAGGTGCTGCGCACCGAGATGTCACCCAGAGTTCAGCTGCGGCGCTGCCGGGCGATCTCGGCCAGCACCACTCCGGCGGCCACCGACGCGTTCAGCGACTCGGTGGGCCCGGCCATCGGAATCGAGACCACCGCATCGCAGTGTTCCCGCACCAGCCGCGACAGTCCTTTGCCTTCTGAACCGACGACGACCACCACAGGACCCCTGGCATCGAGCTCGTCGAGGGTGGTGTCACCCCCCGCGTCCAGTCCGATCACCTGCAGACCACCGTCGGCCCAATCCTTCAGTGTCCGATTGAGATTGGTGGCACGGGCCACCGGAAGCCGGGCCGCGGCGCCTGCACTGGTGCGCCACGCGACAGCGGTGACCGACGCCGAGCGGCGCTGCGGGATCACCACACCGTGGCCTCCGAACGCCGCCACCGACCGCACGATCGCGCCCAGGTTCCGGGGATCGGAGATGTTGTCCAGTGCCACCAGCAGTGCGGGAGCCGAATCCTGTGTGGCCGCGCGCAGCATGTCGTCGGGGTGGGCGTAGATGTAGGGCGGGACCTGCAACGCGATGCCCTGATGCAACCCGTTGGTGCTCAGCCGGTCCAGGTCGGTGCGCGGAACCTCGAGAATCGGGATGCCGGAATCGGCTGCGCGGGTGACGGATTCGGTCAGCCGCTCATCGGCGTCGGCGCCGAGTGCGACATAGAGGGCGGTGGCGGGCACACCGGCGCGCAGGCATTCCAGCACCGGGTTGCGGCCCAGCACGATCTCGGTGTCGTCGGTCTTTTTCGGTCGGCCCTGCTGCTGCTTGGCGACCTTGTTGGCCCGCTTGGCGGCCGGATGATTGGGGCGCAGGTGCGCCGGAGGGGTGGCACCACGACCCTCCAGACCACGACGCCGGACACCGCCGGAGCCGACGGTCGGCCCCTTCTTGGTGCCAGCCTTGCGAATCGCGCCGCGTCGCTGCGAATTGCCCGCCACGACTAGACCTCTTCTTTCCGGTTGCTGTCCAACAACTCCCACTGCGGGCCGTCGGCGGTGTCGGTGACGTCGATACCGGCTTCTTTGAGGCGGTCGCGGATCTGGTCGGCGGCGGCCCAGTCACGTGCGGCGCGCGCCTCCTGCCTGCTGTGCAGGGCCCACTGGACCATCACATCCACTGCGGCCAGCGCCGCGGAGGTCTCATCACGCAGTTCCCAGCGCTCGTCGAGGGGGTCACAGCCCAGGATCCCCATCATGGCGCGGATGGACTTCGCGGCAGCCATGGCGCCGTCGTGATCGCCGGAATCCAGCGCGCGGTTACCGTCGGCGCGGGTGCTGTGCACCTCGGCCAAGGCCATCGGCACGGCCAGATCGTCATCGAGGGCGGCGGCGAACTTCTCGGTCCAGGTACCGGGAACCACAGCGCCCACCCGGGTACGCACCCGGTGCAGGAAGTCCTCGATCCCGGTGTAGGCCTTCACCGCGTCCTGCAAGGCCACCTCGGTGAACTCCAGCATGGAGCGGTAATGCGCACTGCCCAGGTAGTAGCGCAGCTCGGCAGGCCGAACCCGTTGCAGCACAGCCGGAATGGACAACACGTTGCCCAACGACTTGCTCATCTTCTCGCCGCCCATGGTGACCCAGCCGTTGTGCAGCCAGTACCGGGCGAACCCGTCGCCGACAGCGCGCGCCTGGGCGATCTCGTTCTCGTGATGTGGGAACACCAGATCCATGCCACCGCAATGGATGTCGAACTCCGCACCCAGATACTCGTGGGCCATCGCCACGCATTCGGAATGCCAGCCGGGCCGGCCACGACCCCACGGCGTCGGCCATGCCGGCTCACCCGGCTTGGCGCCCTTCCACAGGGTGAAGTCGCGCTGATCGCGTTTCCCGGTGGCCACACCCTCGCCCTGGTGCACGTCGTCGATGCGGTGCCCGGACAGCGCGCCGTACTCCGGATAGCTCAGCACGTTGAAGTAGACGTCGCCGCCTCCGGTGTAGGCGTGCCCGCGGTCGATCAGCCGCTCGATCAACTCCACGATCTGGGTGATGTGCCCGGTGGCGCGGGGCTCGGCCGACGGCGGAAGCACGCCCAGCGCGTCGTACGCCGCGGAGAAGGCCCGCTCATGGGTGGCGGCCCATTCCCACCACGGCCGGCCTGCGGCGGCGGCCTTGTTGAGGATCTTGTCGTCGATGTCGGTGACATTGCGGATGAAGGCGACGTCGAAGCCCTTGGCCGTCAGCCAGCGGCGCAGCACGTCGAAAGCCACCCCGCTGCGGACATGCCCGATATGGGGCAGGCCCTGAACGGTGGCCCCGCACAAGTAGATGGACACGTGACCGTCGCGCACCGGGACGAAATCACGCACTTCACCTGTCATGGTGTCGTGGAGTCGCAGGCCGGTCACGACGTGCCAGCTTACCGGCCGATCAGGCCCCGACGGTCATCGGCAAGATCAGAGCCGTCGCGATGGCGGCCAAGCCCTCGCCGCGACCGGTCAGGCCCAGCCCGTCGGTGGTGGTCGCCGACACCGAAACCGGCGCGTCGAGCAGGCCCGACAGCAGCTGCTGCGCCTCCTCGCGGCGCGGTCCGACCTTCGGCCGGTTGGCGATCACCTGCACCGCTGCATTGCCGATCCGGTAGCCGTTGTCGGTCAGCAGGGCGCGGACATGGCGCAGCATGTCGGCGCCCGTCACTCCGGCCCACCGGGGGTCGTCGACACCGAACACCCCGCCGATGTCACCGAGCCCGGCCGCCGACAGCAGCGCATCGCAGAGCGCGTGCGCGGCCACATCGCCATCCGAGTGCCCGGCGCAGCCGTCGGCGCCGTCGAATTGCAGGCCCAGCAGCCAGCAGGGCCGTCCGGGCTCGATCGGGTGGACGTCGGTGCCCAGACCGACCCTGGGGATCGTCACAGGGCGCCGGCCCGCGTCAGGACCGCTTCGGCCAGCACCAGATCCATCGGAGTGGTGATCTTGAAAGCCATGGGGTCGCCCACGACCGTCTGTACCTGGCCACCGATGCTCTCCACCATGGAGGCGTCGTCAGTGAACAGCCCGGTGCGCCCGTAGGCGCGCTTGAGTACCTCGGTGGTGAACCCCTGGGGAGTTTGAACGGCCCGCAGCCCGGCGCGTTCGGGGGTTCCCAGTACGACGCCGTTGGCGTCCACCGCCTTGATGGTGTCCGCCAGCGGCAACGCAGGAACCACCGCGGTGTGGCCGTCCCGTAATGCCTCGACGACCCGCGCGATCAGCGTCGGTGGGGTCAACGGCCTGGCGGCGTCGTGTACCAGGATGAATTCGGCGTCGCCGGCCGCTTCCAGCGCGGCCCGCACCGATTCGGTGCGGTCGGCACCGCCGCTGACCACGGTGACCTGGTATTCGGGATCACCGAGCATCAGCGACGCCTCGTCGGTCCTGGCGGGTGGCACTGCGACCACCACGCCATCGACCACGCCGGATTCACGTAATCCGGCAATGGCACGCTCGATCAGGGTGAGGCCACCCAGATGAACGAACGCTTTCGGAACGCCGGCGGCCAGCCGTTCACCGGAACCGGCGGCCGGCACTATCGCGACAGTGCGCATTGTCCGTCAGGACACCGTCGCTCAGGACGCGGCGGCCAGCACCTCGTCGAGGATGGTCTCCGCCTTGGCGTCATCGGTGTTCTCGGCGAGCGCGAGTTCGCCCACCAGGATCTGACGGGCCTTGGCCAGCATCCGCTTCTCGCCGGCGGACAGACCGCGCTCCTGATCGCGACGCCACAGATCCCGGACAACCTCCGCGACCTTGTTGACGTCTCCAGAAGCCAGCTTCTCGAGGTTGGCCTTGTACCGGCGCGACCAGTTGGTCGGCTCCTCGGTGTGAGGCGCCCGCAGCACCTGGAAGACCTTGTCCAGGCCCTCTTGCCCAACAACATCACGGACGCCGACATACTCGGCGTTCTCAGCGGGAACACGAACGGTCAGATCGCCCTGGGCAACCTTCAGAACGAGGTATTCCTTCTGCTCGCCCTTGATGGTCCGGGTTTCGATCGCTTCGATCAATGCAGCACCGTGATGTGGATAGACAACGGTGTCTCCGACCTTAAAAATCATCAGTTTCGAGCCCCTTTCGCTAGTTCAGGATAGCACGGGAGCGAAACTCGCGTGTTCCAACTGCGCAGGTCAGGGGCCACAACCGCCGCCGCAGGGGGTTGACAGGGGCCGAAAAGCGTGCAAGTCGGCCCGCCTCCGACCCCGCCCCGGAGCAGCCCAGCAATGCCGGCGCCGCCCCCGATCAGGTGATCTTGATGTGCTTCCGGCAACCCTTGGGTACCGCGCCTGTGCGGCACCTACTACTCTGCATAGTCGAATCAAGGCGGCCGCTCACAGGAGGCTCTCAGTGCCGATGGACAACCCCATCAAGAAGACCTTCGGGATCTCCCTGTTGGCGGCGAGCGCAACCGCCGTCCTGGTGGGTTGCGGAGCCGGCCAGATCTCGCAGGTGGCCACGCAGGAGCCCGCGGTCAACGGGACCGGCGGCGTCGTCGAGAACGTGGTGCTGCGCAACGTCCACATCCAAGCCGTCCAGACCTCGGATGCGCTCGAGCCCGGCACCGATGTCGACCTGATCTTCAGCGCCACCAACCAGTCCCCCGACACCCCCGACCGTCTGGTGCGCATCACCTCCGAGGTCGGCACCGTGACCTTGACGGGCAATACCGAACTGCCGGCCAACGGGCTGCTCGAAGTCGGCGTCCCCGACGGAGTCGAAGAACTGGCCGCGGTGCCCGAGGCCGCCGATGGAGCCGAGGCCACCGTCGCGTTGTCGGAGCCGATCAGCAACGGCCTCACCTACCCGTTCACCTTCACCTTCGAGCGGGCCGGCGACAAGGTGCTCGACGTGCCGATCTCGGCGGGCAACGCACCCCGCCAGGGCGGCGAAGGCGGCGGACACAGCGGCGAAGGGCACTAGCCCGTCACCGCTCGTGCGTGTCCGGTGACGATCTGTCACACCCGGCCGCTACGGTCACGCCGTGGCTAAAACCGGCGGCACGAAAGCACGCACGCAGTACCGCTGTTCCGAGTGCCAGTATGTCACCGCCAAGTGGGTGGGCCGCTGCCCGGAATGCGGCACCTGGGGCACCGTCGACGAAGCTCCGGTGCTCAGTGCGCTCGGGGGTTCCACACACCGCGCCATCGCACCCGCCTCGGCCGCGGTACCGATCAGCGCCATCGATCCCGCCCGCACTCGTCACGTTCACACCGGCGTCAGCGAACTCGACCGGGTGCTCGGCGGGGGCATCGTCCCCGGCTCGGTGACCCTGCTGGCGGGCGAGCCCGGCGTCGGCAAGTCCACCCTGTTGCTCGAGGTGGTGCACCGCTGGGCCGAGGCCGGCCGCCGCGCCCTCTACGTCTCCGGGGAGGAATCGGCGGGGCAAATCAGGATGCGCGCCGAGCGCACCGGGTGCACTCACGACGAGGTGTACCTGGCCGCCGAGTCCGACCTGCACACCGTGCTCGCGCACATCGATCAGGTGAAACCGTCCCTGGTGATCATCGACTCGGTGCAGACCCTGTCCACCACCGACACCGACGGCGTGACAGGCGGGGTCACCCAGGTGCGCGCCATCACCACGGCGTTGACCGGGTACGCCAAATCGACGGCTGGGCCAGGTGTGGCGATCATCCTCGTCGGTCATGTCACCAAGGACGGAGCCATCGCGGGCCCGCGGTCGTTGGAGCATCTCGTCGACGTCGTGCTGCATTTCGAGGGCGACCGCAACACCGCGCTGCGGCTGGTGCGGGGCGTCAAGAACCGGTTCGGCGCCGCCGACGAAGTGGGCTGTTTCGTGTTGCACGAGAACGGAATCGAAGGCGTGGCCGACCCGTCGGGGTTGTTCCTCGACCAGCGGCCCGATCCGGTTCCCGGCACTGCTGTCACCGTTGCGCTGGACGGCAAGCGGCCGTTGATCGGCGAGATCCAGGCCTTGATCGGGGTGCAGGAAGTGCCCTCGGCGCGGCGCGCCGTCAGCGGAATCGACCAGTCGCGGGTCGCCATGATCGCCGCGGTGCTCGAAGCCAGGGCCGGGCTGTCCATCGGCAAGCACGACATCTACCTGTCGACCGTCGGCGGGATGCGGCTCACCGACCCGTCAGCGGATCTGGCGGTGGCACTGGCGATGGCCACGTCCTACGCCCAGCTGTGCCTGCCCACCTCCACCGTCGTCATCGGCGAGGTGGGGTTGGCCGGGGACCTGCGGCGTGTCACCGGGATGGATCGCCGGCTCGCCGAGGCCGCGCGTCTCGGGTTCACCAGAGCGCTGGTACCTCCCGGCGCCGTGAACTCCAACAAACAGGGACCCAAGACCATGCACACCATGGAGGTCGCCACCATCAGTGCGGCTCTGAAGGCGATGCTCACCATTGCGGTGCAGCCGGCCAGCAAACCCCCGGAGGTCCGAATGGGCAAGCGGCCGGACCTGAAAGTGGTGGACGGTCGTCGGAACGAAGCGGTCACAGGGGACAATGACTGGCTGTGACGCCCACTGACAAGCCGACACTGCGCGAGACGGTGGGGCGCCTGGCGCCCGGTACCGCGCTGCGAGACGGCTTGGAGCGCATCCTGCGGGGCCGCACGGGTGCCTTGATCGTGCTCGGCTACGACGACAGCGTCGAGTCCATCTGCGACGGTGGCTTCGCCATCGACGTCCGGTACGCGCCCACCCGATTGCGCGAACTGTCGAAGATGGACGGCGCCGTGGTGCTGTCCACCGACGGTAGCCGGATCATGCGCGCCAACGTCCAGCTGGTGCCCGACCCGTCGATTCCCACCGATGAATCGGGCACCCGGCATCGATCTGCCGAACGGTCGGCCATCCAGACCGGCTATCCGGTGATCTCGGTGAGCCACTCGATGAGCATCGTGACGGTGTACGTCGCCGGCGAACGCCATGTGGTCGCCGATTCGGCGACCATCCTGTCGCGGGCCAACCAGGCGATCGCCACCCTCGAACGCTACAAAGCGCGCCTCGATGAGGTCAGCAGGCAGCTCTCCACCGCCGAGATCGAAGACTTCGTCACATTGCGCGACGTGATGACGGTGGTACAGCGGCTCGAAATGGTGCGGCGCATCGGTATCGAGATCGACAACGACGCCGTGGAGCTGGGTACCGACGGGCGGCAGCTTCGCCTCCAGCTCGAGGAACTCCTCGGCGGAAATGACACCGCCCGCGAGCTGATCATGCGCGACTATCACGCCAATCCGGAGCCCCCGTCGAAAAGCCAGGTGGCCCGCACACTGGATGAACTGGACAGTCTCTCCGACACCGAGCTGCTCGACTTCACCGCGCTGGCCCGGGTGTTCGGTTACCCGTCGACGGTCGAAGCGCAGGACACCGCGCTGTCCGCCCGGGGCTACCGCGCGATGGCCGGGATCCCGCGCCTGCAGTTCGCCCACGTCGATCTGCTGGTGCGTACCTTCGGCTCACTGCAGGGTCTGCTGGCAGCCAGCGCCACCGATCTGCAGTCGGTGGAGGGGATCGGCGCCATGTGGGCGCGCCACGTCAGGGAGGGTCTGTCGCAGCTGGCGGAGTCGACGATCGCCGACCGACTGGCTTGATCAGCCGGTCGACGACGCGCCAGGTCGGGGTGCTCAGCCCACCGGGCCAGGCAGCGGGCCGGCCGGCGCGGGCGGCAGAGCGCCCGCCGGAGGCGGCACGTCACCGGGCGGCGGCGGAGCGTTCGGATCCGCCAGAATGAACGGCACCGTCGCCGATCTCAGGTTGCCCAGCTGGACCACCAGGTTGTACGTACCGGGCCCGATGGGCTGCCGCGGCAGCGGGCACTGCGCCTCGGAACCCATCCCGGTCCAGGTCACCTCGGTGGTCACCTGCTCACCCGGGGCGAACGTCTTGACCAGCGTCTCGTTGGACGGCGCGCAGTCCAGGTTCGACCAGAGCCGCTTGTTGTCCAGCGAGTACACATAGGCGGCCAGGACCGCCGCACCGACATCGCGCTGGCAGGCGACCAGGCCGATGTTCGTGACGACCATGGTGAACTTCGGCTGATCGCCGATGGTGTAGCGCGGTTGGCTGGTGATGCCCTTGACCGCCAGGGTCGAGTCCGGGCAGTCGTCACCCTCTTGCAGCACCGGCGGCGGCTCGACGGCCACCGTGGGGGTGGGTGTCGGCGCCGGCGCATCAACAGCCGGGGGGACCACCGGCGTCTTGACCTCAGGGGTCGGTGTGGGCGCCAGCGGTCCCTGCGCGGTGTTGGGCTGATCGTCGGTGGTGGTCGACGGTTCGCTACTGGAACCACCTCTGACCACCAGTAACACGATGGCCACCACGACGACGATGACAAAAACCGCGATGCCTATCGCCAACGCCCGGCGTCGGCGATAGATCTCCGGCGGGAGTTGGCGATGGGGTTCGGTTTCCAGCACTTACTCACGGTAAGCCGAGGTCACCGCTGACAGTTCGACCTGGCGCGGCGTGTCGCGACGCGGCTGAAACGGCCCTGGTGTGCTATTCGCCGATGTCGCCGAGGTGAGTGCGCAGCGCCACCTTGCCGTCGGCGAGGTGATAGGTGAGCCCGACAATCGCCAGGGTGCCGTCCTTGACCCCGTTGGAGATGGTGGTCGAGCGATCTACCAGCTGCGATCCGGTCTCGACGACGTGGCGGGCCTCGAACTCGTCCACCCGCTCCAGGCCGTCCTTGCGCCCGAGCAGGATCGACGGGGTGACCCGTTCCACGACGTCACGGATATAGCCTCCCGGCACTGCCCCGTCATCGAGTGCGGTCAGCGTGGCTTTGACCGCGCCGCAGCTGTCGTGGCCGAGGACCACGATGAGCGGCACATTGAGCACGGTGACGGCGTATTCGATGGATCCGAGCACCGCGGAGTCGATGACATGGCCCGCGGTGCGCACCACGAACATGTCGCCGAGGCCCTGATCGAAGATGATCTCCGCGGCCACCCGGCTGTCGGCGCACCCGAACACCACGGCCGTGGGCTTCTGGGCCTCGGTCAGGCTGGCCCGGTGCTCGATGCTCTGGCTGGGGTGCTGGGGTTCGCCGGCGACAAAGCGCTCGTTACCCTCTCTGAGTGCCTTCCATGCGGTCACAGGACTGGTGTTCGGCATGGATGTCATTGTGCCTTGCCGGTGTGGGCCGCACCCAATGACCATCCAAGCCGCCGAAGTGGTGACCTGGTTCGACCGCGAGCGACGCGATCTGCCGTGGCGTCGGCCCGAGGTCAGTGCCTGGCAGATCCTGGTCAGCGAGTTCATGCTGCAGCAGACGCCGGTGGCCCGTGTGCAGCCCATCTGGCTGGACTGGATCGCCCGCTGGCCCACCCCGTCGGCCACGGCCGCTGCCGGCGCCGCGGACGTGCTGCGGGCGTGGGGCAAGCTGGGATATCCGCGCCGCGCCAAACGCCTGCACGAATGCGCGACGGTGATCGCCACCGAACACGGCGACGTGGTGCCCGACGACGTGGAGACCCTGCTGTCACTGCCGGGCGTCGGGAGCTACACCGCCCGGGCGATCGCCTGTTTCGCGTATCAGCAGTCGGTCCCGGTGGTGGACACCAACGTGCGCAGGGTGGTGGCCCGCGCCGTGCACGGGCTGGCCGACGCCGGTTCACCGTCGGCCAGACGCGATGAGGCCGACGTGGCTGCGCTGATTCCCGACGATGACACCGCACCCCGCTTCTCGGCGGGGTTGATGGAGCTGGGCGCCTTGGTGTGCACGGCTCGGAACCCCCGGTGCGGGCTGTGTCCGCTGTCCCAATGCGCTTGGCGGGCAGCGGGTTTCCCACCCTCGACCGCACCGGCCAAGCGGGTGCAGAAGTACGCCGGTACCGACCGGCAGGTGCGTGGTCGCCTGCTGGATGTGTTGCGGGCCAGCGACTCTCCGGTGCCGCGCGCGCAGCTGGACATGGCCTGGCTGACCGACACCGCGCAACGGGACCGGGCGCTGGACTCACTGCTGATCGACGGCCTGGTGGAGCAGACGGAGGACGGCCGCTTCGCCCTGGCAGGCGAAGGCTGAGAGGCCGAGTCGCGGGCTCAGGCCGTGGCTTGGCAGTCCTCGCAGGCGAACCGGCGTCGATAGTCCGACGGCGTGATGCCGATGACCCTGCGGAAGTGGTGCCGCAGCAGCGTGGCGGTGCCGAATCCGGCTTTGTCAGCGATCCGGTCGATGTCCAGACCCGTCTCCTCGAGCAACCGCCGCGCATACAGCACTCGCTGATCGGTCACCCACTGCATCGGGGTGCGGCCGGTCTCTTCGACGAAGCGCCGCGCGAAGGTACGGGCCGACATGTGCGCACGCGCCGCCAGTGAGGCGACGGTGTGCGGGTGTTGCAGGTTGGCCATGATCCAATCCAGTTGAGGCGCAAAGCCTTCGGAGTGACTGGCCGGGATGGGCTGATCGATGTACTGCCGCTGTCCGCCGTCGCGCTGCGGCGGCACCACCATCCGGCGCGCGATGGCGTTGGTTGCCGCGCTACCGATTTCGCGGCGCACCAGGTGAAGACAGGCATCGATGCCGGCTGCCGTACCGGCGCTGGTGATCAGATTGCCGTCGTCGACATAGAGCACGTTGCGGTCGATCTTCGCGGTGGGATAGAGCCGCGCCAATTCGTCGGTGTGCATCCAGTGTGTGGTGCACGCTCGACCGTCGAGCAGACCCGCGGCGCCGGCGACGAACGCACCCGAGCACACCGTCAGGACGATCGACCCGGTGTCGGCGGCCTGCCGTATCGCGTCGAGAGCCTCCTGCGGATAGTTGGAGGCGGCGATCGCGGGGATCGCCACCAGGTCCACCCCGAGGAGGGCACTGAAATCATGGTCGGGCGTCAGGCTGGCCCCCACCGAGGTGCGCACCGGGACACCGGCTTGCGGTCCGCAGACCTTGAAATCGAAATTCGGGACGCCCTGGGCAGAGCGGTCGATCCCGAACACCTCGCAGATGACGCCGAATTCGAAGGGCGCCAAACCGTCCAGCACCAATGCTGAGACACTCTTGATCATGGCGGTATTTTAGTCTTCCTCGTCAGTTCTGCCACTGTTGGCCGGATTTGAACCGTCGCAAACTTGCTGCCATGGCTACTGCACTCACCTATCTGCTTCTCACAGCTGTCCTGCTCGCTCCGTTCGCACTCATCGGAGCCGTCGCCCGCCGCGCGCACCGGGAAGGGCACCTGCGCTGGAACCTCGACCAGTTCCGGTTCAGCGCACCCATGATCGGCCGCCTCTTCGAAGACGACGCCGACATGCGGCGACTGAGCCATGACCTGGATGCGGTGCGCACCCGATTCGAAGAGCACCCGTCGTGGCCGGAATCAGGCGCGTTGGGGGAACGTCGTTAAGAACTCCTCAACCGCATGCTGATATTCCTGCGGCGCATCGTCATGGACCAGATGACCGGCCCCCGGAACCAACTGATACCTGATCAGGTCAGTCCGGAGGCCGGTCTCGTACATCTGGCGCATCTGCCCGGGTGGCGCGACGGAGTTACCCGCCTCGATCAGCAGCGCGGGCGCCTGAACAGCACGCCATTGCGCCCAGTAGTCCCGCCTGCCCCATTCGGCGGCGATCTGCACCCAGCGTTCGACGTGCCCGTGCAACCGCCATCCGGCGCCGGTCCGGTCGAAGGCATCCAGGAAGTAGCGCCCTGCCACCGCGCCGAAGATGTCGATGACCTGCTGCTCGGTACCGAACTCGACCGGCAAGGCCAGCAGCCAGGGCTCCCACGGGCCGGTGGTACGGCCGCGGAAGTCCGGGGCCATGTCCTCGATGACCAGAGCCGTCACCAATTCCGGTCGCGCGGCTGCCAGACACCAGCTGTGCAGTGCGCCCATGGAGTGGCCGATCAGAGCAGCGGGAGCACCCAGACCGGTGACGGCCTCCCCCAGGTCCTCGACGAACCTCTCGGTGCTGATCGGGTGGGGATCATCGACACCGCGACCCCGATGCCAAGGCGCGTCGTAGGTGTAGACGGCGCCCAGACCGGTGAGCCATGGCAGTTGGCGAAACCAGGTGCTGCCGCGCCCCATCAACCCGTGCACCAGCACCAGCGGATCTCCGTGCCCGCCCTGGTACGTCAGCGGGCCGGTCATGGCATCGGTTCGGTACGCATAGGTGAAGCGGTAGCCTAACGCCATGTCCGTGGTGAAGATCAACGCAATCGAGGTCCCCGCCGACGCCGGCCCAGAGCTGGAGAAGCGGTTCGCCCACCGCGCGCACGCGGTCGACAATCAGCCCGGTTTCCTGGGGTTCCAGCTCCTGCGTCCCGTCAAGGGTGAGGACCGCTATTTCGTGGTCACGCAGTGGGAGTCCGAGGAGGCGTTCCAGGCGTGGGCCACCGGACCCGCGATCGAGGCGCACAAGGGTCAGCAGAGCAATCCGGTGGCCACCGGCGCATCTCTGTTGGAGTTCGAGGTAGTGCTGGACGTTGCCGGCACCAAGTAGTACCCGGTTCGGGCGGCCGCTGGGCCGCCTGACCGCTCTGGTGTGCACGGCTGCGCTGACCACCTCTCTGGTCAACGGATGCGCGCCACCCAACGCCACCCCCTCGGCAAACGCCGGCGACACGGGTATCCACATCAGCACCGGCACCCCGCAGGGGGTTCGGGCCAAGCAGATTATGGACATGCTCAACTCCGATTGGCCCATCGGACCCAACGGCACCAAGACGCTCGCCGCGCCCGATCTGGTGGAGTACGTCTGGCTCACCATGGATTCGATGTGGTACGACCGGCCTTACACCCTGGCCGGTATCGAATTCGGTGCGGGCACAGCGACTCTGCGACTTGTCACCTCCTACGGCGGGCGGCAGGACATAGAGTTCCGGATCAACAGTGACACTCTGCTCGACCGGTTCAAGGTGACCAACCAGCCGCCCGAGATCGACTCGTGGGACGACGTGGACGCGGCACTGTCCAAGACCGGTGGCAAGTACTCCTATCGGGTGTCGAAGGTCGACAACGGCCGGTGCGAACAGCTCGCCGGCAGCAATACCGGCGAATCCCTGCCGCTGGCTTCGATTTTCAAGATGTATGTGTTGTACGCCGTCGCCGACGCGGCGCGCGCGGGCACCCTGTCGTGGGACGAAGAGCTGACCATCACCACCGAGGCCAAGGCCGTCGGCTCGTCCGGTTTCGACAAGCTGCCCGCGGGTTCACGGGTTCCGGTGCGCCTACTCGCCGAAAAGATGATCGCCAACAGCGACAACATGGCCACCGATCTGCTCATGGAGCGAGTGGGGCACGAAGCCGTCGAACGCGCCCTGGTGGCCACCGGACACCACGACCCGGCGAGCATGACTCCGTTCCCCACCATGCACGAACTGTTCTCGATCGGCTGGGGCAAACCCGATGTGCGCGAACAGTGGAAGCAGGCAAGCCCGGCGGTCAGGGCGCAGATGCTCGAAGACACCAAGTCGCGCCCCTACGAGCCCGACATGACCCGAACGACGTCACCGGCCTCGGCCTATGGCGCCGAGTGGTACGGCAACGCCGAAGACATCTGCCGTGTGCACGCCGCGTTGCAACACATGGCCCACGGAGCTGCCGCACCCGTCCGCGACATCATGTCCGCGATTCCCGGCATCGACCTGGACCGGCAGCAGTGGCCCTACATCGGCGCCAAGGCGGGCAATCTGCCTGGCGATCTGACGTTCAGCTGGTACGCCGAAGACAAATCAGGCCAAGGCTGGGTGGTGAGCCTGCAGACGAACTTCACCCGCTTCCACGGGCCCGGCACCGCGGGGTGGCTGATGTCGGTGATCAAGCCGATGTTCGGGATGATCCCGGAACCGGAGAACTAGCGCTACAACTGGATGCCGGTGTACTTGGTCTCGAGGTAGGCATCGAGGCCTTCCACGGCGCCTTCTCGCCCCAGCCCCGATGCTTTGGTGCCGCCGAACGGCGCAGCGGGATTGCTGACCACACCGCGGTTGATGCCCGTCATACCGGTGTCGAGTCCGTCGGCGACGCGCAGGGCACGGGCCAGATCCCGGGTGAACACATAGGATGCCAACCCGTAGGGAGTGTCGTTGGCCTCCGAGATGACCTCCTCTTCGTCGTCGAACTCGTAGACAGGGGCGACGGGGCCGAAGATCTCCTCCGTGCGGATGTCGGCGTCGGCCGGGATGTCGCGCAGCACGGTGGGCTGATAGAAGAAACCCGGCGGATCCAGCGGTGCTCCCCCGGTGACACATTCAGCGCCTTTGCGCACTGCGTCGGCCACCAGCGCGGTGACCTTGGCCAGGTGACGGTCGTCGATCAGCGGCCCGAGCTGCGAGCGCTCGTCAGCTCCGTCCCCCACCCGCACTGCGGCCATCCGCGCGGCGAAGCGTTCGACGAACTGCTCGGCGACAGCGCGGTGGACGAAGATCCGGTTGGCCGCGACGCACGATTCACCCCCGTTGCGGAGCTTGGCCACCATGGCACCGTCGACAGCCTGGTCGATATCGGCGTCGTCGAACACGATCAGAGGCCCGTTACCTCCGAGTTCCATCGACGTGTTCATCACGTTCTCGGCGGCCTGTCGTAACAGCACCTTACCCACCTGTGTCGAGCCGGTGAAGGAAATCTTGCGTGCGCGTGGGTCTTTCATGATCGCACCGACGACCGTCGGGGCCGCGGTGGTGGTGATGACGTTGACGACGCCGGCTGGGACTCCGGCCTCGGCCATCACCTGCGCCAGCAGCAGACTGGTGAGCGGAGTCTGCTCGGCGGGCTTGAGCACCGCCGTGCAGCCCGCAGCCAATGCCGGCGCGAGCTTGCGTGTCGCCATGGCCAGCGGGAAGTTCCACGGCGTGATCAGTAGCGACGGCCCCACCGGGCGTTTGGAGACGGCGATCCGGTACTGGCCGCCCGGCTCGACACCGAACTGGCCCTCCAGGTGCAACCGGGTGGCGGCCTCGGAGAACCACCGGAAGAAACCGGCGCCGTAGGTCACCTCGCCGAGCGCTTCGGCCCGCGGCTTGCCCATCTCGGCGACGATCAGGTCGGCGAACTCGTCGGCGCGAGCGGTGATCGCGTCGTACACGGCGCGCAGGAGATTGGCGCGCTGCTGCGCCGTCGTTGCGGCCCAAGCCTTCTGGGCCCGATGAGCACTGTCGAGCGCACGCCGGCCGTCTGCGACGGAAGCGTCGGCCACCTCGGCGAGGTGCGTTTCGGTGGCGGGGTTGAGCACCGCGATCACGGCCCCGGTCTCCGCCGGCACCCATTGCCCGTCGACGAACATGGTGCCGGTGGGGATCGGCAGCGTGGGCGCGCTCACCTCACATCGCCTTGGTCAGCCACTGCTGGAACCGGTGCCCCAGCACCACCGGGTCGATCAGTAGCAGCGGGGTGCCCGCCTCGTTGCCGGGTTCGATCCGGACGTGCAGGAACCACGGCCCGGGCACCTCGAAGCTCCGTTTCAGCGCCTCGTCCAGCAGCTCGGGGCTGTCGACCCTGGCCACTTCGAGATCCACCGACTCGGCGAAGCGGCCCAGGTCCACCGTCTGCGCCTGCGTGGGGATACCGGCGGTCGACGCGTAGACCCCGTTGTCCAGCAACACGATAACCAGGTTCTCCAGACCCAGGAAACCGGCTGTGATGGCCGCGCCCGGGTTCATCAGCAGCGAGCCGTCACCTTCGATGACCACGGTGCGCGTCACCCCGGTGCCTGCGGTGACCTGTGCGACGCCGGTACCCACCGAGATCGCCAGGCCCATCGCGTCGAGCAGGTAAAGATTGTTGTCCCGGTCGTCGATGGACGCCAGCTCACGGCTGGTGGCCGCACACGTGGCCACCACCGGCACGTCGGGGGTACGCGCCACCAGCGTGCGCAGCGCTTCGATGCGTTTCATGCCTTGGCTTTCGTATCGTTGTGGTCGAAGAACTCCATCAGCACCACCACCGGGCGGAAGGTCATCCGGGCGTGGGCGCCGGCTTCGGCGACCGTGGCGCCCCAGTCGCGCGGGGAATTGCGCCGATCCAGCGCGAATACCGGAATGCCACTGGCACGCAACATCTCCGGTACGGGTGCGGAGATGCTGTGGATCATGGAGTTGTACTCGGCCAGCCCACCGCGGGTGTTGGCGATGATCAGCATGGGCAGGTGGTAGGACACCGCCATGGTGGTCAGCGCAGTAAGAGCGTTACCGAATCCGTTGTCCTGCATCAGGATGACGCCGAACTTGCCGCCGAACGAATAGGCGCCGATAATTCCGACGGCCTCCTCTTCCCGTGAGACCGGGAACACCAGTGGCAGGTCACCGTCGTGCTGAGCCTGCAGGACACCGTTGATGATCGGGGCGATGCTCGCGCTGGGCACATAGGCGACGCCCTCGGGTCGCAACGCCTTGACGGCCTCGACCACCTCCCGGTGTCGTTCCTGGGTGATGGTCGGCGACATCGTCATTCGATCCTTCCGTTGGGTAGAACGGTGTCGGCGTGCGCCGCGGTGTGGTGCACCGACAGCGGCACGATCTTGGTGTTGTGCCAGCGCAGCAACCGCCACTGCCCCCCGTCACCGAGGACCCAGACGGCCGTAAAGCGGAACAGCAGGCTGCGGGAGACCCCACCGGCGGTCTTGCTGTGGCTGAGTACACCGCCCATCACGGCTCCCTCCCCCAGCATCCGGAGTTCGGTGTCGCGATGAACGAAGTGACCGTAGCGGGTGCGCCGGTCGGCGACGGAGGCCAGGTACTCGGTGCGATTCTCCGTACGCCCGGAGGCGTGGACGTAGACGAAATCGGGATCGAGCAGCCGCTTCAGCGCCGCGACGTCCGCGTCCTGCAGTGCACGGGTGCGCTGAATCTCTAGACGGCGCAGGAATTCGTCCGCTGTCGCGTCGGCGGTGTCGGCAATCATCAGAAGCTGCGCACCAGCCCGCCGTCCACCCGTAGTTGCACGCCGGTGATGTAGCCGGCGCGGTCACTGGCCAGAAAAGCCACCGCGACGCCGAATTCGTCGGGCTGCCCGTACCGGCCCGCAGGGATGGTGGCGGCCGACTGGCGGGCCACCTCGTCGGCCCCGATGCCCCGCCGTTCGGCTGCCGCCTGGTCGAGGCTGGCGACCCGGTCCGTGGCGATGCGCCCCGGGAGCACCATGTTGACGGTGACGCCGTCGGCGGCGGTCTCGGCGGCCAGTGTTTTGAGGTAGGCCGCCAGCGCGGCACGGCCGGTGTTGGACAGTGCGAGATTGGGCAGCGGCGCCTGAATTCCGCTGGACCCGATGCCGACGATGCGTCCCCAACCGCGCTCCCGCATACCGGGTAGCACCGCACGAACCAGTTCGACCTGGCGCAGCAGCAGTGTGTGCAGGGCCGTGCCGATCTGGAACTCGTCCAGATCGGTGGCAGGGGCGGGCGGCGGGCCGGGGCTGTTGAGCACCAGGATGTCCACCGGGCCGACGTGCTCGGTCACCTCGGCGAGCAGACGGCGCACCGAGTCGGGCTCGGTGAGGTCGAGTTCGACTCCACGGGAACCTGGCCAGGCCGCGGCGATGTCGCGGGCTTGCTCACCGCGGCGGCCGGTCACCACCACCTTGGCCTGTTCGGCGGCCAGACACTGGGCCGCGGCGCGGCCCAGCCCGCCGGTGGAGCCGAGCACCAACGCGGTGCGACCCTCGATACCGAGATCCACTATCCGACCAACCTTCTGTCGTCGGCGTCCACGCCGAGTGCTGCCAGATGTGCGCTCAGGATCGCGCCGAGCTCCGGTGGAAACACCGGCGCGGGTGCCCGCACCGCGGCGTCGGTGAGAATGCCGCGCCGGCGCATCGCCTCCTTGCGCAGTGCCAAGCCGATACCCGGCTGAGCCTCGAAGTTGGCAAGCGGCAACCATTTCGCGTAGGCGGAGTGCGCAGCGGCCACCCCGCCGTCGTCGTAGGCGCGGATGGCCTCCAGCAACGCCTCCGGCCGCGAGAAACCCGTCATGGCGCCGGCCGCACCCGCGGCAAGTTCGTCGATCAGGCCCACCCCGCCCAGGCCCCCGAACACCGGGACGTTGAGCCCTGCGGTGAGCCGGGCGATCGCCAGCGACGTGGGCGGTGCCTCCGCTTTGACGGCGACGACGAACGGGCAGGCTCGCACCACCTCCGTGAGCATTTCGGTGCTCACGGTGACGCCGCTGGCGACGGGATAGTCCTGCGCGACGATGCCCACCCCGCAGGCCTGGTGAATGGCGGTGAGGTGCTCGATGAGCAGTTCGGCGCGCGCGCTGTGCAATTGGACCATCAGAGCCCGCACCGCACCGCCACCGGCGTCGATGACGTTGTGTCCCTGTTCGATCGCCGGGGCGGTGCGCAGTGCGGACAATCCCACCAGTACCGCCGCCCCGCCGGCGGCGTTGACCACCGTGGCGGTGACGGCGGCTTGCTCGCGGCTGCTGAGCGCCGCGCCCTCACCGAAGACACCCAGCGCCACCACACCGGCGGCGCCGATGTCGGTGAACAGCCGCACCTGTCGGCGCAGCGAATCGACGTCCAGCTCGCGTGACGGCCCCGCGAACGGAGTGGCCAGGATGCCCCAGAGTCCGCGTTCGAGCACAGGCGTTGTCGTCATTCGGTTTTCACCGCCGGGATCTCGCCGCTGCGGATGGTGGCCAGCCGCACCCGCTCGTGGTCACGGCGGGCGTTGGCGCCCTTGAGCGCGGCGGTGACCTGCTCACCGGGTACCACGATCACGCCGTCACTGTCGGCGACCACCACGTCGTTGCGCCGGACCGTGCGGCCGCCCACCTCGACCTGCTCGCCGCGCACACCGGCATCGATTTTGGCGGCATGCCGCATCGCGATGCCCCGGGCGAACACAGGAAAGCCCAACGCCGCAATCTCTTCGACGTCGCGGATGGTCCCGTCGATCACCAGGCCCGCGACCCCACGCACATGCGCGATGGTGGCCAGGATCTCACCGAAGTAGCCGTACTCCCCCGCGCCGCCGTCGAACACGATGACCGAGCCTGCCGGCGCCTCTCGGACGGCATGCTGCAGTGCCAGGTTGTCGCCCTTGGTGCCGCGGGCCGGGAAAGCTGGTCCGGCTACGCGTGCGCCGGACCAGATGGGCCGGATCGCCGGGTCCACCCAGCAGTCCAGGCCGCTGCCCTCGTAGATGGTGCTGGTGCCCAGGTCGACGAAATTGTCGAGTTGTTCTGCGGTGCTCACGGTTTCCTCCAGTTGGTTGGTCAAGGGTTCTGACTCTGCTCGCGTGCCAGCGGCACGAGCTGATTCCACTGCTCTTCCAGGCTTGCCCAGGTGGTGTCCACCCACGCGGCGTCCTGGTATCCGAACACGTAGCCGCCCTGCTTCATCTGCTCCATGAACGCCGGGTCGGCCATCGCGTCGGTGCTGGCCTTCTCGAGGGCGTCCTGCAGGGTCTGGGACACCTCGGCGTCGAGGCCGGCGGGTGCGGTCACCACGTTGTAGGAATCCCACTGCAGTTCGTAACCCAGCGATGTTGCCGTCGGAACCCCGTCGAGACCCGGGATGGGATTCTGGTCCAGGGCGGCCAGTGCGCGGACCTCGCCGGTGGTGAGCTGGGAACGGAAGGTGGGCACGGTGCCCAGTGCCATGTCGACCTCCCCGCCGACGAGGGCGATGAGTTTCTCGCTGCCGGAGTCGAACGGCACGATCTTCAGATCGGTGCCGGTCGCCTGCATGAACCGCAGCGCCGCGATGTGGTCGTCACCGTTGAGGCCGTCGACCCCCACGGTGGTGGCGCCGGGCTGCGCCTTGGCGTCGGCGATCAGCGTCTGCAGGTCGTTCCACCGGCTCTTACCCGCCACGGCGACGATGCCCTGGAAGCGGTTGATCGCCCCGAGCGGCTCGAAGCTGTCGCGGTTGTAGGTCGCGCGCTTGTCGGGATCGATGTAGGCCAGCGTCGACGGCAGGTTGGTCAGGCCGATGGTGTAGCCGTCCGGGGCCGCGTTGGCCAACTCGGTGAGGGCCACCTGGCCGCCGGCACCCACCCGGTTGTCCACCACGACATCGGTGCCCAGCGCCTCGCTGAGGAATGGCTGCAGCGCCCGCACCAGCAGATCCGAGGAGCCTCCCGCCGTATACGGCATGAGGAAGGTGATCGGTTGTCCGCCGGGGAATTCCCCCGTGCTGGCGGTGTTCTCGCTCAGTGAGGAACATCCGGTGACCATGGTCAGGCCGGCGACGGAGGCGGCGATCGCCGCCCGTCGGAATGTTCTGCGAATCATGTGATCCTCCTTGATCAGTGGTTAACGGGGTTGGTCTTCTCCGCGGCCTGCGGTGGCCGCGACGGTAGGGGGTTCAGTGGGCGGGACTTCGGTTGCGGGGGCGGCGCCGGCCCGGGCGCGGACCATCCGCAGTGTGAACGGCAGTGCAAGGGTCAGGACGCCGATGGTCAGGAAGATCGCGGCGAACGGGCTGCCCCACAGGGTGCTGACGTCGCCGTCGGACAGCAGCAGCGCACGCACCAGGTTGGTTTCCAGGATGGGGCCGAGCACCATGGTCAGCGCGATGGGTGCCAGCGGGATGTCGGCTTTGCGCAGCCAGTACCCGACGATCCCGAAGACGCAGAGCACCAGGATGTTCAGTGCGGTGCCGTTGACCACGTAGGCGCCCAGCATCATCAGGCCCAGCACGATGCCGAACAGCACCGGATAGGGGATCCGCAGGATCAGCAGCCACACCCTGACCAGCGGCACGTTGAGCACCAGCAGGATGACGTTGCCGACGAAGAGGCTGGCGATGATGGCCCAGGCGATGTCCGGGTGATCGCGGAACAGCAACGGACCGGGTGTGAGTCCGTGCACCACGAAGGCGCCCATCAAGATCGCCATGGTCACCGAGGCCGGAATGCCCAGGGTGAACATCGGCACCATGGTGGCGATACCCAGCGAGTTGTTGGCGGTCTCGGGTCCGGCGACACCTTCCACCGCACCCTTGCCGAACTGGTCGCGGTGTTTACGCGACAGCCGTTTCTCCAGGACGTAGGACGCGAAGGTGGCGGTGGTACCCGGAGATCCGGGCAGCAGGCCGATGAGGAAGCCGATGATGCTGCCGCGGGCCATCGGGCCTGCGGAGCGTCGCCAATCCTCCCCAGTGGGAACCAACCTTCCCAGTTCGGGTTTGGCGCGCTTGATGATCCGGTTCTCCAGACCGACCAGCATCTCGCTGAGACCGAACAGGCCCATGATGACGGCCACCAGGTCGATGCCGTCGAACAACGCCGGAACACCACCGGTGAAGCGCGGGGTGCCCAACACCGGGTCCAGCCCCACCAAGCCGATGGCCAGACCGATCAGGGCGCTGATCAGACCCTTCGTCAGGCTTCGTCCCGTCAGCCCGACCACCAGCGCCAAACCGGCCACGCCGATGGCGAAGTACTCACGCGCGCCCAGACCCAGTGCGGCCTCGGCAAGCGGCGCCGCCAGGATCAGGCCGATGATGCCGACGGTGGCTCCGGCGAAGGAGCCCACGGCGGCGATCACCAGCGCGACGCCTCCGCGGCCCTGTTTGGCCATCGGGAAGCCGTCCAGAGTCGTTGCCACCGACGACGGTTCGCCGGGCACGTTCATCAGCACCGAGGTGATGGTGCCGCCGTACATCGAGCCGTAGAGAATCGCGGCGATCATGATTATGCCCGGCACCGGCCCGACGACGTACGTGACCGGCAGCAGCAACGCCATCGCGGCGGGCGGGCCGAAGCCGGGCAGGATTCCGACGACCATGCCCAGCACGCAGCCGGCAAGGGCGAACAGCAGATTGGCCGGCGTGAGGATGGTGCCGAAGCCGTTGAGCAGGTTGTAGATAGAGTCCATGTCGTCCTCCGGCGGTTAGAGCAGTCCCACCAGGAACGGGCGCAGTACCCCGGTGGGTAGTTGGATCCCGAGCGTGGTGGTGACCAGAAGGAAAGTTGTGAGCGCGAACAGGATTCCGGTGAGGACGCTGACGAGCCACCGGCCCCCCGCCAGCCGGATCACCGCAGCGACACACAGCGCGGCGGCGATCGGGTAACCGATGGGCACCAGAGCGAACGCCCCTACCACCAGGACCGCGACCGACAGGCCGGAACGCAACAGCGCCGAGCGATCCGGCGGCGGTTCGGTTTCCGCGTGCAGGCAGTGCGGACGGACCACCGACTCGCACAGGTAGACCAGCCCCAGAACCAGGATGGCGGCGCCCACGATGCCGGGGAACAGGCCCGGGCCGGGCAGTCCGCCGACCCACAGGGGGTAATTCCTGGCGCTGAACACGATGGCCGCACCCAGCGCGGTGACGACGACGGCCGACACCAGGTTCATCACACGGAAGGCGCGCGGGGTCCAGTGCGTCGATGCCTCGGCGGCCATCGCCTCCTCGGCACGCTCGGTGGCGTGCACGACGGCCCCCAGAAGGCTGTCCGCACTTGGCTTCTCAGTGTGACGGTTCATCGTCACCCACCACCTTGGCAATGTCGTCGAGCAACTGCAGTGAATCTTCAACCCGTTCCGGCGCCAGATGGTGCAATGCGTTCTGGATGGCGTAACAGATCAAGAAGGGCACGATGAGCGAGCGCTGGTTCGGGTTGGGACCACGCGGTGCGATCAAGAGTTGGTCGGGCACAGGGCGATACGTGAAGCCACCCTCGTCGGCGATGACGGCGGTGGTGGCGCCCCGTGCCGCGGCGACACCGTTGATTCGGTCCAGGCGGGCGTCCGGGCGCCGCAGGACGAACGACAGCAGCAGGTCACCCTCGGTGACGGTGGTCAGGTGCTCGGCGATGAGCCGCCCGCTGGTGGGCAGCGAGACGGCGTTGAGGCCGAAGCGACGGACCCGGCGCTCGAGAACGTTGAGGACCGCGCCGGCGTACGGAGGTCCGAACAACACCAGCCTGCGTGCGTCGATGATTCGCTGGGCAAGCTCGTCGATCTCGTCCTGGCTGACCTGGGCGGCCACCCGCTGCATGGCGGCCACCTCGTCATCGACCAACGCTGCCAGCGTGTACGTGCCCCGACTGCGTACCCGGTCGGCGCTCGACAGCTGAGTCCCGCTCTCCCCCGCCCGGGCCAGCTCGGCGCGCAACTCGCGGTAGCCGGAGTACCCGAGTTGACGGGCCAGCCGGATGACAGTGGCTTCGTGCACACCCAGTCGGGACGCGACCTCTGTGGCGCTCAACTGGGACATGTTCTGCGGGTCGGCGAGAAGCAGGTTGAGGGCACGACGGCTGGAGTCCGACAACGTCCCGTTCAGCTGACGTGCGACTTCCTGGATCCCCACGACACCGCCTCTCAAATCCTGCAATCCTGCGCAGGATGACAGGTTAGTGGCAGGCATCACAACAAGTCAACAAGCAGTTTCAGGTCACTCATTCGGCGTCGCTGGCCCTGTCGGAAAGGCATTCAAGGGCGTGAGCTGGCCTTATGCGGCGTCAGGCGACACTGGGCCCTCGGAATCCGTCGCGGAGCGCCGACGACGGAGGCGGTACCACATCAGCGCGAACAGGGCGCCGACGACCACCCCGACTCCGCCAACCAGCAGGCTGACCCGCGGGCTGCTGAGCTGTGCGACCAACCCCAGAATCGGGGCGGATGCCGCAGTGCCACCCATGAGGCACATCATCGCCAGGGCAGACGCCCGGCCGCGCCGGGCGTCGGAGACCAAGACCTGCACCAGCGCGATCGCGGGGTTCGTGGAGGTCTGTGCCAGGAGGCCCAGCACCGGGAGCAGCCCGGCGTACAGGCCGACCGACGGCGCGGCAGCGGCGGCCAGATTTGTCACACCCAGCGCGCACGCGACCACCGCCAGGTACCGCACGGTGACCACCTGCCGACGCGCCGACAGGATGGCGCCGCACAACGCCCCGACGGCCAGCAAGCTGGCGAGCAAACCGAATGTGGTAGCTCCCGCTTGAAAGGTGATGGTCGTCATCAGCACGTTGTTGGCGCGAAACACCAGGCCGAAGACGCCGACGGCGAGCAGCAGCAACAACACGGCGGTGATCTCCGGGCGCGGCGCCCGCGCCGCGTCGACCGCATCGTCGGCGGCGGCGGAAAGCTTGGTGGAGCGATCGACGAACCGACTCCGGTCGAGCCGACACAGCGCCAGCGCTGCGGCCGCGAAGCTCAGACAGTTGGCCAGGATCACCCAGCCGGCGGCATCCACGCCTGACCCGAGTGCGGCGATCAAGAGCCCGCCGACCGCGGGCCCGATCAACTGCGCGCTGTTGAAGGACGCAGAATTGAGTCCAACGGCGTTGGGCAGCAGATCATTCGGTACCAGCTCGGCGACGAACGCATGGCGGACCGGCGATTCCACCGCAGTAGCGCAGCCGAACCAGAGGATCAGTGCGAACAACACGGGCGACGACAGACTGCCGGCGATGGCCAGCATTCCGATCAACATGCTGGGCACGGCCATGTTGACCTGGTACAGCAGCAGCAACGTGCGCCGGTCGAATTTGTCGGCGATGACCCCGCCCGGGTAGGACAGCAGCAGCGCGGGCAGCAGCTGCGCCATGGTCGCAAAGCCCACTGCCGCAGCACTTTCCGTGAGCTGCCAGACCAGCCAGTCCTGGCCCACCCGGTGCATCCAGGTGCCGATGTTGGAGATGAGTGCGCCGCAAGCGTAAATGCGGTAGTTGGGCACTCTCACGGCGGCGAACGTCGTCACCGCGCGGTCAGGCCTCCTCCGGAACACCCGCCGCAGTGCCGTTCTCAAGCCATCCTGTCCGAATTAGCCACCTCGGGACAGCGAGTAGCGTTGTCCCGCATTGGATTCTGTTTACCGATGCCCGGCCTCAAAGCCGCAGCGCAGAAGCCGCGGCAGGATCACAGCGTACGCCAAGCCCTGCATGAGGGTCAGCGGGGCACCCGCAGCGTCCATACGTGGCCGCGGAAGTGCAGTACCGTGCGGCTGACGGGCGCGACGTCGACACGCCAGAAGGATTTCGGTGGTGCGTCGAGCACGGTGAGCACCGCGGCCCGGACCACCGCGGGATGAGTGACTGCGATCAGCCGTCCGCGGGTGGACGTCACCGAATCCATCCACCGGCGCACCCGGCTGACCAGGTGCACCACCGTCTCGCCGCCGTGCGGGGCGGCCGCGGCGTCGGTCAACCACAGCGCCAGTTCGGCGGGATCGACCCGGCCCAGAAAATCACCGCGCCAGCGACCGCAGTCCAGATCGGCGAGGTCCGGCTCGATTCGTGGTTGCAGACCCAGCAGTTCGGCGGTTTGCCGGACCCGCTTCTCGGGGCCGCACATCGCGCCGTCGAACATCCCCAGATCAACGGCGGCGTCGACCTGCCGCATACCGACGGAGTTCAGTGGTTCGTCGGTGGGAAACCGCCCGGACGCCATTGCATCCGTCATCGCATGGGACACCAGGGTCAGCCTGACGACCTCACTCACGAGTCACGCTGCGGGTTTCCCTGCTCCGTCGATCACAGCTGCATCTAAGCACGCAGATCCGCCTCCGGTGGCCTGAGCGGCCCCACAACGCCGAACGGCCGGTCACCCGTGATGGGTGACCGGCCGTCCGAGGACCGATTTGCTACTCGGCGGCAGTGGCCGCCAGATCGGGCTCCGCAGACGACTTCGGCGCACCGCTGAAGGTGAACCGCGCGTCCTCGCCGGCGCCCTGGCCGTCCCAGTTCTCGACATCGACGGTGACGAGCTGGCCGGGACCCACTTCTTCGAAGAGGATCTTCTCCGACAGCTGGTCCTCGATCTCGCGCTGGATGGTGCGCCGCAGCGGACGGGCACCCAGCACCGGATCGAAGCCACGCTTGGCCAGCAGAGCCTTCGCGTTCGGCGTCAGCTCCATCGTCATGTCCTTGGCCGCCAACTGCTTGCCGACCCGGCCGATCATCAGGTCGACCATCCGGATGATCTCGTCCTGAGTCAGCTGGTGGAAGACGATGATGTCGTCGATACGGTTGAGGAACTCAGGCCGGAAGTGCTTCTTGAGCTCGTCGTTGACCTTGAGCTTCATCCGCTCGTAGTTGTTCTCGCCGCCACCGGAGGAGAAGCCGAGGCCCACCGCCTTCGAGATGTCGGAGGTACCCAGGTTCGAGGTGAAGATCAGCACGGTGTTCTTGAAGTCGACCGTGCGACCCTGACCGTCGGTGAGGCGGCCGTCCTCGAGGACCTGCAACAGGGTGTTGTAGATCTCCTGGTGCGCCTTCTCGATCTCGTCGAACAGCACCACCGAGAACGGCTTGCGGCGCACCTTCTCGGTGAGCTGGCCGCCCTCTTCGTACCCGACGTACCCGGGAGGGGCACCGAACAGCCGCGACGCGGTGAAGCGGTCGTGGAACTCGCCCATGTCGATCTGGATGAGCGCGTCGTCGTCGCCGAACAGGAAGTTGGCCAGCGCCTTGGACAGCTCGGTCTTACCGACACCGGACGGGCCGGCGAAGATGAACGAACCGGACGGGCGCTTCGGGTCCTTCAACCCGGCACGGGTACGGCGGATCGCCTTGGAGACGGCCCGGACGGCATCCTCCTGGCCGATGATCCGCTTGTGCAGCTCGTCTTCCATGCGCAGGAGACGGGTGGTCTCTTCCTCGGTCAGCTTGAACACCGGGATACCGGTCCAGTTGCCCAGCACCTCGGCGATCTGCTCGTCATCGACCTCCGCAACCACGTCGAGATCACCGGAACGCCACTGCTTCTCGCGCTCAGCACGCTGGGCGACCAGCTGCTTCTCGCGGTCGCGCAGGTTCGCGGCCTTCTCGAAGTCCTGCGCGTCGATCGCGGACTCCTTCTCCCGGCGCGCGTCGGCGATCTTCTCGTCGAACTCACGCAGGTCTGGCGGAGCGGTCATCCGGCGGATACGCATCCGGGCACCGGCCTCGTCGATCAGGTCGATCGCCTTGTCCGGCAGGAACCGGTCGTTGATGTAGCGGTCGGCCAGGGTGGCCGCCGCGGCGATGGCACCGTCGGTGATGGACACCCGGTGGTGCGCCTCGTAGCGGTCGCGCAGCCCCTTGAGGATCAAGATGGTGTGCTCGACCGTCGGCTCACCCACCTGGACCGGCTGGAACCGGCGCTCCAGAGCGGCGTCCTTCTCGATGTACTTGCGGTACTCGTCGAGGGTGGTGGCACCGATGGTCTGCAGCTCGCCGCGGGCCAGCTTCGGCTTCAGGATCGAGGCCGCGTCGATGGCGCCCTCGGCGGCACCTGCACCCACGAGCGTGTGCAGCTCGTCGATGAACAGGATGATGTCGCCGCGGGTGTTGATCTCCTTGAGCACCTTCTTCAGGCGCTCCTCGAAGTCACCGCGGTACCGGCTGCCGGCGACCAGCGAGCCGAGGTCGAGCGTGTAGAGCTGCTTGTCCTTCAGCGTCTCGGGCACGTCGCCGTGCACGATCGCCTGGGCCAGGCCCTCGACGACGGCGGTCTTACCGACACCGGGCTCGCCGATCAGCACCGGGTTGTTCTTGGTGCGCCGGCTCAGCACCTGCATGACGCGCTCGATTTCCTTCTCGCGGCCGATGACCGGATCGAGCTTGCCTTCCATGGCGGCGGCGGTGAGGTTACGGCCGAACTGGTCCAGGACCAATGACGTAGAAGGATTGCCGGTTTCCCCGCCTCTCCCGCCCGTCCCCGCTTCGGCGGTCTCCTTGCCCTGGTAACCGCTCAGCAGCTGGATGACCTGCTGGCGCACGCGGGTGAGCTCGGCACCGAGTTTCACCAGCACCTGGGCTGCGACACCTTCACCCTCACGGATCAGGCCGAGCAGAATGTGCTCGGTGCCGATGTAGTTGTGGCCGAGCTGCAGCGCTTCGCGCAGCGACAGCTCGAGCACCTTCTTGGCGCGGGGGGTGAACGGAATGTGACCGGACGGCGCCTGCTGACCTTGGCCGATGATCTCTTCGACCTGGCTGCGCACTCCCTCGAGGGAAATGCCCAGCGACTCGAGCGACTTGGCGGCTACGCCCTCACCCTCGTGAATAAGTCCCAACAGGATGTGCTCGGTACCGATGTAGTTGTGGTTCAGCATCCGGGCTTCTTCTTGAGCCAGGACGACGACCCGACGGGCACGGTCGGTGAATCTCTCGAACATCCGTGTTTACCTGCTCTCCTTGACTAGGCGGGCGCCGAAGCAGCAAGTGCACAGCACCCTGACGTCCACTGTAATGGGCGGCCGCCCCAGACGCCTCGCCTTGGGGCCCCCTGTGTGGACGCATCAGAGCAACGCAGAGAAATACGGTTTCGTTTCCGGTGGTCGCGTGTTGGCGGTTCGCCGCTAGCGAAAAGGCCCGATGGCCGCCGAATGAGGTCAGGTGGCGGCGTGGAAGGCGTCGATGACGTCAGCCGGGATGCGGCCGCGGGTGGAGACGTTGTGGCCGTTGCGACGGGCCCACTCCCGGATGGCGGCGCTCTGCTCGCGGTCGATTGCGGCCCGGCCACGCCCGGTGGCGGCGGCTGCCCGGCCCCGACGACGACCGCCGACCCGGCGGCTGGCTTCGACCCAGGGCTTCAGGTCATTGCGCAGTTTCGTGGCGTTTTTACTCGAAAGGTCGATCTCGTACGTCACCCCGTCGATCGCGAATTCGACTGTTTCGTCGGCGGCACCCTCACCATCGAAATCATCGACCAAGGTGACGGTTACTTTTTTCGCCATTCGCTCACTGAACCCTTCTACAAGTGGACCCGCACATGGGAGTGCCGGATTGGCAAGCTACCCATCAGTATCCAATGTGCCATAGCAATCTACCAAACACCCGCGCCGCAGGTAGGCGACTTTCACATGTGCTAGCCGTGACGACGGACAATCGGGAACAAAACTGTCTCCCGAATTGACAAGCCTGTTAACGCCATCAACAAGCGATCGATACCCATTCCGGTTCCCGTGGTCGGCGGCATCGCATATTCCATGGCCGCCAGGAAATCCTCGTCGAGCGCCATCGCCTCGTCATCTCCGGCGGCGGCCGCGCGCGCCTGAGCTGCGAAACGCTCCCGCTGCACGATCGGATCGATCAATTCCGAATAACCGGTCGCCAGCTCGAATCCGCGTACATACAGATCCCATTTCTCCGTGACCCCCGGAATGCTGCGGTGCTGGCGGGTCAGCGGTGTTGTCTCGACCGGGAAATCACGAACGAACGTCGGCGCCCACAAGTGGTCACCGACGGTGTGCTCCCACAGCTCTTCGACCAGCTTGCCATGGCCGTAGCCCCGATCGCGCGGCAGCTCCAGGCCCAACCGCTCCGAAATGCCCCACAAGACATCGGCATCGGTTCCGGGGGTGATCTCCTCGCCCAACGCTTCCGACAATGACGGGTACATCGAAATCGTGGCCCACTCGCCGTCGATATCGTAGACGGACCCATCGGGTTGAGGCAGTTGCCTGGTGCCGATCGCCTCGTCTGCCACTTCTTGAATAACCTCGCGCGTCACCAGCGCGGAATCGTCATATGTGCCATAAGCCTGGTATGTCTCCAACATCGAGAATTCCGGTGAATGTGTTGAATCCGCACCTTCGTTTCGGAAGTTGCGATTCAGCTCGAACACCTTGTCCAGACCGCCGACGACACAACGCTTCAAGAACAGTTCGGGTGCGATACGCAGGTACAGGTCGGCATCGAGCGCATTGGAGTGCGTGATGAACGGCCGGGCTGCCGCACCACCAGCCAAAGTCTGCAACATCGGCGTCTCGACTTCGAGGAATTCCCGGCGCTCCAAAGCCGAACGCACGGCCCGAACAACTGCGATTCGTTGCCGTGCAATGGTGCGCGCCTGCGGGCGGACGATGAGGTCCACATAACGTTGCCGCACGCGGGATTCCTCATTCATCTCCTTGTGCGCCACGGGCAGCGGTCGCAGCGCCTTGGAGGCCATGTGCCACGAATCGGCCAACACGGAGAGTTCACCGCGGCGGGAGCTGATCACCTGACCGTGCACGAACACGATGTCGCCCAGGTCGACGTCGGCCTTCCACGCATCCAGGGATTCCTGCCCGACGCTGTTGAAGCTGATCATCACCTGGAGGTGGGTGCCGTCACCGTCCTGCAGGGTGGCGAAGCAGAGCTTGCCGGAGTTGCGCGCGAACACCACCCGGCCCGCGATGCCGACGATCTCACCGGTTTCGGTGTCGGCAGCCAGTTCGGGGTAGGCCGCGCGGATCTGCGCCAGTGTGTGAGTGCGCTGCACCTCGACCGGGTAAGGGTCCTTGCCTTCCTCGAGCAGCCGTTCCCGCTTGGCCTGGCGGATGCGGAACTGTTCTGGGAGGTCGTCTTCGGCGGCGTTGATATCGGCAGAGCTCACGACGTCTGAGCTTAAATGACCGCCGCACCCTAAATTGAACGCGTGAGCTCGCAGGTTGAACCAAGAGCAGCGATCGACCACACGGCCGTGGCCACGCTGGCCGCCGAACCCGTCGACTCGTTTCTCAAGGGGTTGCCGGCTTCGTGGTCGGGACGCACACCTGCCGACATCTGCGCGGCACGGCCCGAGCTCTTCGCCGCCGGACCGTTCTCCCCGGTCTGCGTGCTGAACGGTCCGGCGTTGACCCACAACCTGGCCACCATGGCGCGCTGGTGCACCGAACGCGGGGTGCGGCTGGCCCCTCACGGCAAGACGCACATGTCTCCCCAGTTGCTGGCGATGCAGTTCGACGCGGGCGCGGTGGCGGTCACGGCAGCCACCATCGGGCAGGTGCGCACGTTTCGCGCCTTCGGCGTGCGCGACGTGGTGTTGGCCAACGAACTGGTCGACCGTGCCGGATTGCGTTGGCTGGCAGGCGAACTGAACCGCCATCCCGAATTCCGGCTGGTGTGCTGGGCGGATTCCACGGCAGGTGTGGCGATCATGGAGGACGAGCTGGACGCCGCGGGCCTGCACCGGCCAGTCGAGGTCTGCGTCGAAGTGGGCGCAGCGGGCGGACGCACCGGCGCCCGCTCGGCCGAGGACATCGATGCGGTGGCCCGGGCCGTGGTCGCGGCCCGACATCTGCGCCTGACGGGCGTCGCGGGCTACGAGGCAGCCCTGGGACACGACGTCTCGGAATCCGCGCGGGACGGCATCCGCCGGTACCTGTCGTCGATGCGCGACACCGTCGTGCGCTTGGCGCCGCTGGTGGAGGCAGACGAGCTGCTGGTGACCGCCGGCGGCAGCACACACTTTGATCTGGTCGCCGAGATGCTCACCGGCTGGCCCGCGGGAATCCACGTGCGCACCGTCCTGCGCAGCGGCTGCTACCTCACCCATGACGACGGGCTGTACCAGCGCACGTCACCGCTGACCAGGGACCAACACCACGGACTCCGGCCCGCGCTGAGTGTGTGGGCGCAGGTGGTGTCGCGGCCGGAGCCGCAGCTGGCGCTGGTCAGCATGGGGCGCCGGGACGTCTCGTTCGACGCCGGCCTGCCCGTACCGAAGGATCTGGCCGGCGCCGCTGTCACCGCGCTCAACGATCAGCACGCCTTCATATCGCTGCCTGGTGAGTCGGCGGTCCGGGTGGGCGACTGGCTGGAGTTCGGGATCTCGCATCCCTGCACCACGTTCGACAAGTGGCCAATGATCCCGGTGCTGGACGCCGACCGCCGCGTCACCGAGCTGGTGCGAACCTTCTTCTGATCAGGTCTGTGCAGCCCGGCCCTAGGTGGCCGAGCGCAGCTTGCGCTGATGATCGCGGTTGCGTTCGTACACCAGCCGCAGGCCGTCCAGCGTCAAGTAACGGTCGTAGACCGCCTCGGCGCGCAGATCGGGCAGCAGCAACGGCGCCGTGTGTCCGGTCGCCACCACCACCACGTCGTCACCGGCGAAGCCGTCGACATCACTGCGGATCCGGCTGATCAGGCCGTCGACCAGGCCCGCGAATCCGAACACGGCCCCGGCCTGCATGCATTCGACGGTGTTCTTGCCCACCACCGAGCGCGGCCGGGTGAGCTCCACGCGGCGCAGCGCGGCCGACCGGGCGGCCGCGGCGTCGGAGGACACCTGGATGCCGGGTGCGATGGCACCGCCGAGGAACTCACCTTTGGCCGACACCACATCCACACAGATCGACGAGCCGAAGTCGACGACGATCGCCGGCGCCTGATGTTTGTGGAATGCGGCCAGGCAGTTGACGATCCGGTCGGCCCCCACTTCTTTGGGATTGTCCACCAGCAGCGGTATCCCGGTGCGGATGCCCGGCTCGATCAG
This sequence comes from Mycobacterium sp. Soil_C_30, assembly GCF_057656995.1. Lineage (NCBI taxonomy): Bacteria > Bacillati > Actinomycetota > Actinomycetes > Mycobacteriales > Mycobacteriaceae > Mycobacterium > Mycobacterium sp. Soil_C_30. The sequence goes on from NZ_JBDGJH010000023.1 coordinate 128,590, forward strand.
CACATGAGTCACCGACGGCCAGTACTGGTCGAGCATCACCCGGACCTCGTGCAGCACCGAGGGCACCGTGGACAGGCTCACCACACCGGTCAGCCGGTCGGAATCGTCACCGATCAGACCGTCGATGGTCAGCGCCAGCTCATCGGCTGTCACCTCAGCCTCGGTACGAATCCTCCACTGCTGCACCACTTTTGCATGATCACCCGCACCGGAGATCAACCCGACCACGGTGTGGGTGTTGCGGACGTCGATCGCGAGCAGCACGGTCAGTTTCTCCAGGGCAGTTCGTGATGCTGCTCGGCGCCGGCATACTCGCCGCGCTGCGAGCCGGAATTGCCCAGCTCGATGGCGATGTTGTCCAGCAGCCGGGTGGCTCCGAGCCGTGCGGCGATCAGCAACCGGCCTTGTCCCACAGAAGGATTCGGCTCCAGTCCGGGGCCACGCACCTCCAGATAGTCCAGTTCGATCGCGGGCACCTCATCGAGCACCGCGCGCGCCGCATCCACCGCGGCACCGGTGCCGCCGGACGCCGCGTACATGCCTGCCAGCAGTGCCGCCGACAGTGCACCGGCTTGTTCGCGCTGCTCGGCGTCGAGGTACCGGTTACGGGAGGACATCGCCAGTCCATCGGCCTCCCGGACGATCGGCACGCCGACCACCCGGGTGTCGATGTTGAGGTCGGCGACCATCTGACGGATCAGCACCAGCTGCTGGTAGTCCTTCTCGCCGAAGAAAGCCCGGTCGGGCCGCACGATCTGCAGCAGCTTCAACACCACGGTCAGCATCCCGGCGAAATGTGTTGGCCGGACGGCCCCTTCGAGGTCACCGCCGAGACTGCCGGGATGCACCGAGGTCCGGGGCCCCTCCGGGTACATGGCGGACGCGGTGGGGGTGAACACGATCTCGACGTCCTCGGCCCGCAGCAGCTCCAGATCGGTGTCCAGCGTGCGCGGATAGGCGTCGAGATCCTCACCGGGACCGAACTGCAGGGGGTTGACGAAAATCGACACCACCACAACGGCGCCGGGTACCTTCTTGGCGGCCCGCACCAGCGCCAGGTGACCCTCGTGCAGAGCACCCATGGTCGGCACCAGCATCACCCGCCGCCCGGTGTGCCGCAACGCCCGGGTGACGTCGGACACCGCCGCCGGCGAGGTGTAGGTGTTGAGCTGTCCGGCGGTGAACGCCGGCGGTCTCGAAGATTGTGCGGTCACCGGTCGAGCACCTCGAATACCTCCTTCGGCGCGTGGGCTCGCTGCGCGGTACGCAGCGAGGCGGCGCGGTACGCCTCCGCCAGTTCAGGATCGGCCTCGGCCAGTGCGGCGAGGTGCCCGGCGACGGCGGCGGCGTCACCGCGCGCGACGGGTCCGGTGAGCGCCGCTTGGCCGCGCTGCAGGGTGTTCTCCAGAGCCGCCCGCGCCAGCGGGGCGATCACGCGCTCGGCCAGGCCGCCGGGGTCGTCTCCCACCAGTTCCTGGCCCAGCAGTTCCTGGCCGGCGATGGCGGCGCGCAACGCTTCGAGGGCGTCGGCGACCACGGTCACGAGGTGGTTGCCCGCGTGCGCCAGGGCCGCGTGGTACAGCGTGCGGGCGTCTTCCCGGACGCGGAACGGTTCGCCACCGATCTCGAGTACCAACGACTGCGCGATCGCGTACCCGATCTCGTCGGCGGCGGTGATACCGAAGCAGGTACCGGGCAGGCGGGCGATGTCCTCGTCCGAACCGGTGAACGTCATCGCCGGGTGGATCGCCAGCGGCACACAGCCCTGCGCGGCCAGCGGTGCCAGCACGCCGATTCCGTTGGCGCCGGAGGTGTGCACCACGATGGCGCCCGGGGTCACCGCCGAGGTGGCGGCCAGGCCGACGACCAGCCCGGCCAGTTCGGTATCCGGGACGGCGAGGATCAGCAGTTCCGCGGCGCGAGCCACCTCGTCGACGGGTAACACCCGGGTGTCCGGCAGTCGGCGCTGCGCACGCTGGCGGGAGGCGCTGGAGATGGCACTGCACGCGACGACGACGTGTTCGGCGTCCTCGAGCGCCACCCCGAGGGCGGTGCCGACGCGGCCCGCGGAAATGATGCCGACTTTGAGCCGGGCCGGGCGCAACCCGTTGGGGGTCCCCATGCTGACGACCTCACTGACGTCACGATCTGTTCGGTCCGGTCCCGCGGTCTCGGGGTACTGGACGGTCTGGCGAAAAGACTAGTCGCACTGCGCCTGGGCGTGACAATCAGTCTTCCCGCCGGCGGCGACGGCCGCCGGGCGCCGCCTCGCCCGCCTGCAGTCTGGCGAGCAGCTCGGCGACCGACTGCCCGCCGGTGGGCGGACCGGAATCCTCGTCGTCGGGCCCGCGGTGCCGGGGGGCGGGACCAGACGGCTCCTCCGGCGGCGTCTGCTCGGTCTCGGCAGCGGGCTG